>DQVN01000110.1 GCA_015661715.1 Sulfurivirga caldicuralii | reverse complement strand
GATCATTGCCCGGCATGGTGCTGAGATGGCCTTTCCCTCACAGAGTGTTTATTTTGAAACCCCTTTGCAGGTTGAGGACGGGCGTGATGGGTGAAGTAACGGAAAAATGGGCACAGTACTTGCTTGTTTGTGATAAGGGTAAAATTTGATATGGGTGCCACAGAGCCCATAGCGTTCGTGAGGAGGAAAAATAGTAATGAATGTTATGAAAAACCTGTCCATCAGTAAGAAGGTGCATATCCCTTTAATTGCCGTATTGGGTATGGGATTTTTGGTCATTTTGGTGAATTTTTTCCTCTCCTTGCAAGAGATGGAAAAAATGTTGGTTGAACGCTCGCAGGAAAAGTTGCAGACCTATTTGGAAGAGCAGATGGTGGCAAAGCTGGATGTGGGGGTGACCAATGCCATTGCCCTGTCTCAGAATTACTATGTCATTGAAGGGTTGCGCCGCCAGGAGCGGGCGCTGACCCTCACGGGGCTGCAACAATTGCAGCGGCAGTATCATCAGAATACCCATTTTAAGGATATCCGTATCCATGTGCACACACCGGATTTGAAAAGTTTTGTGCGCGCGTGGAAACCGCAAAAGTTTGGGGATGATTTGAGCGGGTTTCGCGCGACGCTGGTTCATCTAAAGCAGAATCAGAAGCCATTTGCTGCCATTGAGGTGGGTCGAGCCGGGTTGAGTATTCGTGGTCTGGCGCCGGTAAAAGACATCTCCGGTGAGTATTTGGGATCGGTAGAGGTCTTGCAAGGTTTCCGTGCGCTGGTTGACCATGCAAAGAAAACCTATGGATATGAGGTGGCGGTTTTAATGCGGGCGGACCAGTTGAATGTGGCCACTGCGCTTCAAGGGGCGCCGCGGATGGGCGCGTATGTATTGGCCATGCAGCCGGAGTGGGTGGATGCACAGTTTTTGGCTGATCTGGAAACACTGTTTGCCCAAAACGGCAAGTCTTTGTCTTTTCAGACGGAGAATTTTGCCGGCGTCATGATGCCGCTGAAAGATTTTCGCGGCCAGGAGGTGGGTTTGCTGGTGGTTGCTGAGCGGGGTGAGGTGCTGGAAGCATTGGTGTACAAAACGGAAGAGAGTCTGATCACCCAAGTGGTGATCATGGGGGTGGTTGATGTGCTGGTTCTGTTTATTTTGATGTGGGTGATTCGCCAAGCGGTGGTCAAGCCTGTGCAGCGTTTGGATCGGATGGCCCATGAGTTGGCAACGGGGGACAGCGTGTTTGGCCGACGCTTGCCGGTGGATGGAAAAGATGAACTGGGCCGTGCATCGAAAAGTTTCAATCGCTTTATCGAGCGTGTAGAAGGGCTGGCCAGAGAAGCGCAGACCGAAGCTGAGCGGGCTAAGATTGCTCAAGCCGAGGCGACGCAGAACTTGAAAAAGAGCAACCTTTTGGTGCGTTTGGCCAATATGCTGATCAATAATCTGATTAGCAATGTCAAGGATGTGCAAGGGACGATGGACGGCAATATAGAGACGGTGAATCACATTAACCAGCTGAATGATCAGACCGCTGATGTCATTGAGGCGGTGACACGTAATACCGATGAGGTGATTGAAGTGGTCAGTCAAATGAAGGAGACAGCTGAACATACAGAGGCTCAGGCGGAGGCGCTGAATCGCTCCGTGGATGAAATCGGAGAGGTGATGAATCTGATCACGGAGATTTCGGAACAGACCAATTTACTCGCACTGAATGCAGCCATTGAAGCGGCCCGTGCCGGTGAGCATGGTCGCGGGTTTGCGGTGGTCGCAGATGAAGTGCGTGATCTGGCAAATCGCACGCAGAAAGCCGCTGAAGAGGTGCATCGCAATATTGCTCAACTGAAACACAGCAGCGATGAAATGCTCAGCAGTGGTCGGCGCAATGCCCAGCATGCTGAAAGTGCGATTGATAAGCTGTCTCAGTTCCAAGGCGTGCTGGATCAGTTGATTCATAATGCCCACAATATCAAGATTGAGAACGAAGAAATTGCCTATGAAATGTTTGCTAATCTGGCCAAGATGGACCATGTGATGTTCAAGGCCAATGCCTATGCTTCGGTATTTGACGAGGAGCGCAAGGCAGAGTTTGCTGATCATCATAGTTGTCGTCTTGGCAAGTGGTATGAGCAGGGTGCAGGTCGTCAGCACCTGAGCCATGTGCCCAGCTATGGCAAGCTGGAAGAACCTCACCGCAAGGTGCATGAAAATATTATGCAGGTAATGGCGTGTGTGGATCAGCACAATTGTCTGGAGCGTGATCAGTGGGTGGTAGAGAAATTCGATGCGGCTGAACACGCCAGTCAGCAGATGTTTGAAGTACTTAACCGCATTGTGCAGGAGGCTAAACAGGCATTGGAGGGACGGAAAAAAACATAAACGCAAAATACCTCCCTGGCTTAATGTTAAACTGTCTAACGCCGCCTCTTTAAGGGCGGCGTTTTTCATACGACCTTTTTAGAGAATGATTACCTCAGGCTCCAGATGGATGCCAAAGGTGTGCATCACATCAGTCTGGATTTGTTGCGCCAGTTCAAGGATCTGCTCACCTGTGGCCTGCCCGCGGTTGACCAGTACTAAGGCATGCTTTTTCGAGACACAGGCATCCGTTTTGGGCAGGCATTTGCCTTTCCAGCCGCACTGCTCGATCAGCCAGGCGGCAGAGAGTTTGTATTCACCCGTGACCAGTTGATGATGGGGAATATCAGGCCACTTTTGCTGGAGCGTATGAAAATAGTCAGCATCCACGACCGGGTTTTGGAAAAAGCTGCCGGCATTGCCTTCTTTGGCGGGATCGGGTAGGCGTGTTGCGCGCAGGCGAGCGACTGCGTCATAAACATGCTGGGGGGTCAGATCATGCTCTGGAATAGAAGCCAGCGCCTCCCGCAACGGCTCGTACATAAGGTTGGCGTGGCCATGGGCAAGCTTACGCAGGCGGAAAGTGATCCGGTGCAGAATGAACTGGCCTTTCAGCTCTGTTTTGAAGATGCTGGTGCGGTAGCCGAAATGGCAATCGGCGTTGCGGAATTCATGGCGCTCGCCGGTGAATAGATCCAGGGCTTGGATACGGGTGATGGCATCCTGTACTTCTGCCCCATAGGCGCCGATGTTCTGCACGGGTGCGGCGCCAACGGTGCCGGGAATGGCAGCCAGGTTTTCCAATCCCCACAGACCGTGTTTGACACTCCAGTGCACCAGTTCGTCCCATTCCATGCCGCCGCCGACAGAGATCCACAGCGTGGTGTCATCTTCCTTCATGATGCGCAGTTGGCGGAACTTATTGCGCACCACCACCCCCTCTAAATCATGTGTGAGCAGGAGATTGCTGCCGTCGCCAATGACATACCAGGGCAGGGCCGCCAGAATTGGATCCGAGCGTAAGGCGCGGATATCGCTCTGTTTATCGATTTCAATAAAGTAGCGGGCATGGGCGGGCACATGAAAGGTATTGTGGTGACGTAGGCAGTAATTGGCTTGTATGTGCATAGACGGGGTAAGCTACTATAATGATCCGATGCCTATTTTAGCTTCAGTGGAGGGTGAATGAGCGCAATAAAACTGAGCAAGCCCCAGTGGAGTTCACAACGGATATTTATCCTGGCGGCGGTGGGCTCCGCCGTGGGGTTGGGCAATATCTGGAAATTCCCATATATCGCTGGCGAGAATGGGGGTGGCGCCTTTGTGCTGGTCTATCTGCTGTGTGTGGCTCTGATCGGCTTGCCCGTATTGATGGCGGAGATTGGTCTTGGACGTATGGGTAAAGCGAACCCGCCCCAGGCCATGGCCAATCTTGCGGCGGATTTTCGCGCCAGCCCCCTTTGGGCGTTGGTCGGGTTGGCAGGGGTGTTGGCCGGGCTGTTGATTCTGTCGTTCTATACCGTTATTGCCGGCTGGGCGATGGACTATTTTGTGCAAAGTGCCATGGGGCATTTTCGCGGGATCAACAGCGAACAGGTGGGGGACTATTTTGACGGCCTGCTGGCCAACCCTTGGGCATTGCTGTTCTGGCATACGGTCATGGTGGCATTGACACTGGCCATTGTGGCTAAGGGGGTCAAAGGGGGGTTGGAAAAAGCGCTTAATTTGATGATGCCGCTACTGTTTCTTATTTTATTAATCTTGCTGGGCTGGTCGGTGGCTCAGGCGAGTTTCCAAGACAGTTTGCGTTTCCTGTTTGCCCCTGATTTCAGCAAGCTGACCTGGGAGGCGGTGCTGGTGGCCATGGGCCATGCGTTTTTCACCCTGAGCATCGGTATGGGGGCGATGATGGTCTATGGTTCTTACCTGCCAAAGCGGTATTCCATCGGCAAGGCGGCGGTCTGGATCGTATTGGCGGATACCCTGGTGGCTTTGTTGGCCGGGGTGATTATCTTTACCGTGGTTTTTGGGAATGGGCTGGCTGCGGGTGCGGGGCCGGGCCTGTTGTTTCAAACCCTGCCTGTGGCCTTTGGCCAGATGAGCGGCGGCTGGTTCTGGGGCACGCTGTTTTTCTTTCTGGTGGTGCTGGCTGCGCTGAGCTCTGCCATTTCCCTGATTGAACCGGCGGTGAGTTGGGTGGAGCAGAACTGGCGTATCAGCCGGGTCAAGGCCACAGGGTTGCTAGGGGCTTTGGTATGGCTGTTGGGGATTGGGACGGTGCTGTCGTTTAATGTATGGGCGAATGTGCACTTCCTGCCAGGCAAGACCTTTTTCGACAGCCTGGATTTCATCACGGCCAATATTATGCTGCCCTTAGGGGGTATGCTGATCGCCGTGTTCATGGCCTGGGTGGTGAGTGATCGGCAGCGTCAGGCAGAATTTCGCCTGATGCCCGGGCTGGATGCCGCTTTTAAGTGGGATCTTCGCCTGATTGCGCCGGTGGGGGTCTTGATTGTGTTCGCCTCCAATCTGGCGAGTGATGTCTGGCAACAGGTGGTGGCAGTGGGTGTGGCTTTGGTTCTCTATGCCCTCTATGTATACAACCGCAGCCGATTTAATCTGTATCGGGTTGCTGATAAGTCGTAATAATGTGACATTAACGGACTTTATCACTACAATACGAGCGTTTGCAAACCGCTAAACTACAGGAGAGCCGTATGGCGTGGAATGAACCTGGCAAACCCAGTCAGGATCCCTGGGGATCGGGTGGGTCCAACAAGCCGGAAAACGGCGGTCGGAACGGCCCCAAAGGGCCGGACATAGACGATCTGATCAATCAGCTCAAAAACAAACTTGGAGGCAGTAATCCCTTTGGTGGTGTGGGCGCAGGCGTTGTTTTAGCGGTTGCGGTCATCGTCTGGCTGCTCTCCGGTATCTATATTGTTGATCCGGCCGAGCGCGGCGTGGTCACCCGTTTTGGCGCCTATGTGGATGAGACCACGGCGGGGCCACACTGGCATTGGCCATGGCCGATTGAAAAAGTGCAGATTGTCAATGTGGACCAGATCCGCCATGCGGAAATCGGCTATCGCTCAGGCGGTGGTCAAGGCGTGGTGCAGCAGGTTCCCTCTGAGGCTCTGATGCTGACAGAGGATGAGAATATCGTTGATATCAAGATCGCCATTCAATATAAGATTTCCAGCGCGCGGAACTACCTGTTCAATGTGGCGGATCCTGATATTACCCTGCGTTTAGCGGTGGAGAGCGCCCTGCGTTCTGTGGTGGGCAAAAACAAAATGGACTTTGTCCTGACCCAGGGGCGCGATCAGGTGGTCTCTCAGGTTCAGGATCTGGCGCAGCAGTACCTGGATACTTATCATGCTGGACTGCTGATTACCAGTGTCAACCTGCAGGATGCACAGCCACCGGAGCAGGTGCAGGCGGCTTTTGCCGATGTGGTCAAGGCGCGCGAGGATCGCGAGCGACTGATTAACGAGGCGCAAGCCTATGCCAATGACATTATCCCGAAAGCGCGGGGGATGGCCGCCCGTGAGCTTTCTGAAGCTGAGGCCTACCGTCAGCGTGTTATCGAACAGGCCCAGGGTGAGGCAAGCCGTTTCGTCAGCATTCTGACCGCCTATCAGAAGGCGCCGGCAGTGACCCGGGAGCGCATGTACAAGGATGCCTTGACCAATGTCTTCTCCACCACCACCAAGGTGTTTATGATGGACTCAGAAGGGAAGCTGATCTATCTGCCATTGGATAAGCTGGGCGCGGCAAATGCTGCCCCTACGCCTCAGCCGCCGCTGCAACATTTGGCTCCGGCGCGTAATACCAGTTCCACCCTGGAAAACAAGGCTACCATCCAGGATAACCGTGGCGGTAGCCGCCTGCGTGAACTGCTCAGATCAAGGGAGCTGCGTTGATGAAAAATAATATTCTGCTCATAGCGCTGGCCGCGATCATCTTTATCGCAGGCAATGCCTTCTTTGTTGTCAAAGAGGGAGAAACGGGCATCGTTTTCCGTTTGGGAGAGATCGTTAAGGCGGATCTTGAGCCAGGCTTACACATGAAAACGCCGTTTGTCAATAATGTGCGCACCTTCGATGCCCGGCTGCAGACGTTGGATGCGCCACCGGAGCGGTATTTGACGGTGGAGAAGAAGAATCTAATCGTGGATTCCTTTGCCAAATGGCGCATTGCCGACAGCGCCCGCTTTTACACCACCATGGGGGGCGATATCCGCCTGGCCAATATGCGCCTGTCGCAAATTCTGAAGGATGGCTTACGCGCTGAATTTGGTAGCCGGACGGTAAAAGAGGTGATCGCCAGCCAGCGGGATGAGATTACCCGTGCTATCACGGCAAAAGCGCGCCAAGATGCGACGGCATTCGGGATTGAGGTGGTGGATGTGCGCATCAAGCGTGTCGATCTGCCTCGTGATGTCTCCGAATCCGTCTATCGTCGGATGGAAGCGGAACGGAAGCGGGTGGCCAATGAGCTGCGCTCCGAAGGGGCTGAGGCGGCAGAGAAGATCCGCGCCGAGGCAGACCGACAGCGGGTTGTTATTCTGGCAGAGGCTTACCGCAAGGCTGAGGCCATCCGCGGTGAGGGTGATGCCAAGGCATCCGAGATCTATGCGCAGGCCTATCAAAAAGATGCAGACTTCTTTGCTTTCTTCAAGAGCCTGGAGTCCTATCAGGCCGCATTCCAGGGTAAGGATGACATTCTGGTGCTGGATCCCAAGTCGGATTACTTCCGCTTCATGATGCGCCAGGATGGCGAGATGATACGCTAAGCCATGACAGAGACCCAGCAAGCTATTTTGTGGGCAGCGGTGGGCTTGGCCTTTATTTTCGAAGGCATTCTGCCGTTTGCCTTTCCTGAGTACTGGCGGCGGATCATGCGCGAGGCCACCCAATTATCAGAAATGTCGCTGCGCCTGATGGGGCTGAGCAGTATTCTGCTGGGGCTGTTGGTGATTTATCTGACAACATGAGTATTAAGATGAGTACAAGCCACATTTGGTTTACCCCTGAAGGCATTGAAGATCTTTTACCGCCCCAGGCAGAAAAACTGGAGTTTTACCGTCGCGAACTGGTGGACTTGTTCGCCGCGGCGGGTTATGCCCTGGTGATTCCACCGGTGGCGGAATACGCCGATTCTCTGCTGACCGGCACTGGACAGGATTTGGCCGCCGATACCTGCCAGTTCGTCGATCAGATCAGCGGGCGGCAGATGGGGGTGCGGGCTGATATGACGCCGCAGATTGCCCGGATTGCCGCCTCACGCCTGCATGCAGCGCCTGAGCACCCGCTGCGACTCTCTTATGTCGGTGAAGTATTGCGGGCACGCAGTAACACCACCACCGGCAGCCGCAGTCCCTATCAGGTGGGGGTAGAGCTGTTCAACCAGCCCGGTGTGGCCGGTGACATGGAAGTGTTGCTGTTGATGCTGGAGGCGATGGAGGCGTTGGGACTGGCGCCGGTTACCCTGAGTTTGGGCCATGCGGGGTTGATCAAGACGGTGATTGCCGAGAGTGGCTTGAACGAGATGCAGGCGGAACAGCTACTGGATCTGCTCCAACGTAAGGCGCGTCCTGAATATACTCAGTGGTTGCACGACAATCTGACAAGCCTGCCCTATTCTTTGCAGGCTTTCTTCACCGACTGGCTGATGTTGACGGGTGAGGCGCCACAGGTCATCGATCAGGCTAAGGCGTTATTAATGGAACTGCCTGATGCTTTGCGCCAGATTGAAGCGCTGGAACAGGTGGTTGAGCTGTTGCAAGGCGCCATGCCCGATGTGCGCCTGTTTGCAGATTTGGGTGAAATTCGCGGTTACCAGTATCACACCGGCATGATTTTCAGCACTTATGTGGTTAATGAGCATGATCAGGCGCTGCCGGTGGCACAAGGCGGGCGCTATGACGGTATGGGTGAGGAGTTCGGTATGGCGTTGAGTGCCACCGGCTTCAGTTTGGACCTGCGTGCCATGCTGGATGTACTGCCGCCGGTGGAGCGCATGGGTGAGCGTGTCTGGGCGCCGATGGAGGCGGATATTGCCCTGCATGATAAAGTGCGCGACCTGCGCGCCGAGGGTTATGAGGTCATTTGGTGCCGACAGCTTCCAACAGCGGGTGCGTGTCTGGTCAAAATAGATGGAGAGTGGGTCGTAAAAGATGACCAAGCGTAATGTGGTGGTAGTGGGCACCCAATGGGGTGATGAAGGCAAAGGTAAGATTGTCGATTTGCTAACCGATCGGGTCAGTGCCGTGGTGCGTTTCCAGGGGGGGCACAATGCCGGGCACACCCTGGTAATAGACGGCAAAAAGACGGTTCTCCATCTGATTCCCTCCGGCATCCTCCGTCCCCATGTGGCCTGTATGATTGGCAATGGTGTGGTGCTGGCGCCGGATGCATTGGCCACCGAGGTGGCCCAATTGGAAGAGAATGGGGTGCCCGTACGCAATCGCCTGTTTATCAGTGAGGCCTGCCCGCTGATTCTGGACTACCATGTCGCCATTGACCAGGCCCGAGAAGCACGGCGGGGGAAGAAGGCAATCGGTACCACCGGCCGTGGGATCGGCCCGGCCTACGAGGATAAAGTAGCTCGCCGCGGTCTACGTGCGGGGGACTTCAAGGATATGGCCCAGTTCCATGATAAGTTGGTTGAAATTTTGGATTACCACAATTTCATGCTGGCCAACTACTATCAGCAACCGACAGTGGATATCGCCGCCTTGTGGGATAAGTGTCAGGGGTATGCCGAGCTGATCGTCCCCATGTTGGCAGACATTCCTGAAATGATCCATGTCCTGAATAAAGAGGGCCAAAACATCATGTTTGAAGGGGCCCAGGGCACCTTGCTGGATATCGATCAGGGCACCTACCCCTATGTCACCTCATCCAATACCACCGCAGGCGGTGCAGCGGCAGGGAGCGGGGTCGGCCCCTGCCAGCTGGATTATGTGTTAGGGATCACCAAGGCCTATGCCACCCGGGTAGGCGGTGGGCCTTTTCCCACGGAGCTGCCCTATGATGTGGCCACTGGATCAGGCGATCCCATCGGTAAGCACTTAGGGGAGAAGGGACATGAATTTGGCGCCACCACCGGCCGCCAGCGCCGCTGTGGCTGGTTTGATGCGGTGGCTTTGCGGCGGGCGGCACAGATCAATGGCCTGAGCGGCATGTGTCTGACCAAGTTGGATGTGTTGGATGGTCTGCAAGAAGTCAAGGTGTGTGTGGCCTATATGCACAAGGGACGGCGCCGTGAACTGCCGCCCTCCAACGCCGAAGAGTATGCCCAGTGCCAACCCATTTATGAAACCTTACCCGGTTGGCAGGAAAGCACCGTAGGCATCCGCGATTGGGACGCCCTGCCTCAAGCGGCAAAGGATTATATCCGTTTTATCGAAGATCAGGTGGGGGTGCCGGTGGCGATTCTATCCACCGGGCCAGACCGGGCCGAGACGCTGATTCTTCAGGATCCATTCGATCCGAATACACCGAAAGGTTGCGTGTAAAGGACACTGACTATGCTTGAATTTATCCGTGAACGCGCCAAAGGCATTGTTGCGTGGGCAATTATTGGCTTGATTGCCATACCCTTCGCCCTGTGGGGGATCAACAATTATTTTACCGGGCCAAGCAAAGTGGTGGTGGCTGAGGTCAATGGTGAGGAGATTGATGCGAGCGAATTTTTGCGCATGTATCAGCGCCAGAAACAGCAGTTGCAGCAGCAGTTTGGCGATCTCTTTGAACAACTGGTGGATGACAAGGAACTGCGCCGCCAGATTCTCGATCGTCTGATCGAGATGAAGCTGATTCAGCAGTGGACGCAGTCCCATGGTATGGCCATCAGCGATGCCCAATTGGCCATGGTGATTCAGTCTGCGCCCATCTTTCTCGATGAGCAGGGTCAATTTGATCAGAAAAAATACGAACAAATCTTGGCCGCCAATGGTCTGAGCGTGGCCCAGTTTGAGCAGCTCCAGCGTTTGAGCTTGCTAGAACAACAGTATCGTAATCTGACAGCGGCATCCGCTCTGGCCCTGCCGGTAGAGTTGGATCAACTGGTGGCACTACAGCAGCAACAGCGTCAGATCGGCTGGTTAGTGTTTGATATGAAGCCTTATCTGGCCCAGGTTCAGCTCACTGATGAGGAGCTGAAGACCTATTATGAGGCCCATAAAGAGGAATTTATTGAACCGGAAAAGGTGATTGCTGAATATGTGTTGCTGGACAAACGCACCCTGGCCAAGCAGGTGAAGCCCACCCAGGATGAGCTTGAGCGTTTTTACCAGGACAACCAAGACCTATTCACCGTCGCGGAACAGCGTCAGGCGCGACATATCTTGATTCTGGCCAAACAGGGCGACAGCGAATCTGAAGCGGCTGCGCAGAAAAAAATTGCCGAAATTCAGGCCAAGCTGGAGGCGGGCGAGCCATTTGCCAAGTTGGCGCAGACTTATTCTGAAGACCCGGGCTCTGCCGCCGTGGGCGGTGATTTGGGCTGGTTTGAACAGGGCACCATGGTGCCGGCGTTCGATGAGAAAGTGTTCTCCATGAAAAAAGGGGAAATCTCCGAGCCGGTGCAAACCCGTTTTGGTTATCACCTGATCCAGCTACTGGATATCAAACCGAAACAGACTCAACCTTTTACTGAAGTGAAGGAGCGGGTCGAGCAACTGTATCGCCAGCAGCAGGCGGACAAAGCCTATTATGAGTTGCAGGAGGCCATGAACACCCAGGCCTATGAGCAGCCGGACAGTCTGGATGCGGCTGCCGAGGCCATTGGTGCTGCCGTGGAGACCTCGAAGCCCGTGATCCGTGAACATGGCGAGGGGATCTTTGCCAACCCGAAAGTGCGTCAAACGCTCTTTTCCGATGAGGTGTTCAAACAGCGCCTCAACAGTCAGTTGATTGAGCTGGGGCCTGATCGGGCCGTGGTGGTGCGGGTGAAAGAAGTGATTCCATCCCGCCAGCTTACCTTTGCTGAAGTGAAAGCACGTATCGCCGAGCAGTTGCGCCAGGCGCGGGCGCAAGCTGCGGCAGAAAAGGCTGCCAAGGCGTTGTTGACCCAGTTGAAAGCGGGTAAGCCGGTGCGTGAGATCAAACCCGCCAACACCCAGTGGCATGGGCGCAAGTGGGTTTCCCGCCAGGATGAAAGTGTCCCCCCCGTTGTCCTTACAGCGGCCTTCAAAGCCCCTAAGCCGGTGGATAATCAGCCGGTCTGGATTCTGGTGAAAGACCAGGGCGCCCCTATTCTGGTCGAAGTTGCCGCAGTGAGAGCAGGGGACAGCGCTGTGGCGGAGGTGGTCACGCAGCAGTTGAAACAGGCTGTGGCAAGCATCTTTGCCGATGCCGAGGTGCAGGCACGCATTGCCCAGTTGAAACAAGCGGCCGATATCGAAATCTATCCGGCCTATGAAACGGTGAAGTAAAGCACATTCATTCCGGTATGCAAAAGGCCCGCATAGGCGGGCCTTTTGTTTAGGGGGTCCCCCTAAATTTTTCGAGCGGGCCGCGCGCGGCACAAAACGCCCTGAAAAAGGCGCGAAAAAGGGGCTTTTGCGTGATTTAAGGGATTTTGCACCCTTCTGCCGCCATTTGCGCCTCTTTTTCCAGCCAGGCTTTAAGCGCTGGCGATTTGGAGCGAATATTGAACGCCAGCTTGGCCACTTCGTCATAGTGACGGGCGAAGTGCACTTCCAAGCCCTCTTTCAGATAATCGGGCAGCTCATCGAAGTCTTTGCGGTTATCCTCCGGCAGAATAATGAACTTGATGCCGGTACGACGCGCTGCAATCACTTTTTCGCGAATCCCGCCTACCGGGAGGACCTGTCCGGTCAGGCTCAGCTCGCCAGTCATGGCCATGACCTGGCGCACCGGCTCGCCGCGGGCCAGGGAGAGCAGCGCGGTGGCCATGGTGATCCCAGCGCTGGGGCCATCTTTAGGGGTGGCGCCATCGGGAACATGCAGGTGAACAAAGGCTTTGTCGAAAAACTCCGGGTCTGCCTTGTAATGCTGCAGGTGCGAGCTGATGAAGCTGTAGGCGATATTGGCCGACTCCTGCATCACCTCGCCCAATTGGCCGGAGAGTTTGAAGCCGCGGTTGAGCGTATGGACACGGGTGGCCTCCACGGTCAAGGTGGCGCCCCCCAG
>DQVN01000040.1 GCA_015661715.1 Sulfurivirga caldicuralii | reverse complement strand
CACCAACCACACCTGATCGTTGGCCAGCGCCACCTGCCACTGCTCCGCCCGCACCGGCAGAGTTTTCCGGGGCCGCGGTGCAGGCAATGCGGCCACCCGCCCCTGTTGATGGGCGACACACGCTTTAACAAAAGGACACGCCTCGCAACGGGGCCGGGCGCGCGTACACACGGTCGCCCCCAGATCCATCTGCGCCTGGGTGTAGTCGGGCATGATCCGCTCATCCGCGGGCAAAAGGCTCTCCGCCAAGCGCCACAACCGCCTGCTGACCGCCTTTTCGCCCGGCCAACCCTCAATGCCGAACAGGCGGCATAGCACCCGCTTCACATTGCCATCCAAAATGGCCTCCCGCCGCCCCCAGCTCTGCGCCACAATGGCCGCCGCCGTGGAGCGGCCAATACCGGGCAAGGCCTCCCAGCCCGCTCGATCCGTGGGAAAGCCCCCCATGGCCACAATGTGCCGTGCCGCCTTGTGCAGATTGCGCCCCCGGGCGTAATAGCCCAAACCGGCCCACAAGGCCAGCACCGCCTCCAGCTCCGCCGCCGCCAGGTTTTCCACACAGGGAAACGCCTGCATAAAGCGCTGAAAATAGGGCATCACCGTGGCCACCTGCGTCTGCTGCAGCATCACCTCCGCCACCCACACCCGATAGGGCGTGCGCGGATGCTGCCACGGCAGCTGGTGGCGACCATGCTCTGCATACCAGGCCAGCAGGCGAGGGGCGAAATCACCCTCCGCCAGGGGGGTCCCCCTATTTTTTTGCAACTCGATTTTTTCCACCACGCAAAACACCGCCAAGGGCCTGAAAAGGGGCATTTTAGGCGGTTTTCAGCCAGATTCGCTATAATGTCAGCCCATTCATGTGCACAGAAACACATCCCATGCAAATTTTTGTCAATGGCGAACCCAAGACCGTGGCGGAAGGCACCACCGCGCAACAACTGGTGGAACAGCTCGAACTGACGGGCAAGCGCATCGCCATGGAGCGCAACCAGAGCATTGTGCCGCGCAGCCAATATGCACAGACCGAACTGCGCGAGGGCGACCGGATTGAAATCATTCACGCCGTCGGCGGCGGCTAACAGGAAGGAACCTATGAGCGACACCTTTGAACTTGCCGGCAAGACCTATACCTCTCGCCTGCTGGTGGGCACAGGCAAATACAAGAATCTTGAGGAAACCAAGGCGGCCATCGAAGCCTCCGGCGCCGAGATTGTCACCGTGGCCATTCGCCGCACCAATATCGGCCAAAATCCCAATGAACCCAGTCTGCTGGATGTGATCCCACCCGAACGCTACACCATCCTGCCCAATACGGCGGGCTGCTTTGATGCCGAGTCTGCCATCCGCACCTGTCAACTGGCCCGAGAGCTGTTGGATGGCCACAGCCTGGTCAAACTGGAAGTGTTGGGCGATGCGGAAACCCTCTACCCCAATATGGTGGAGACCTTGAAAGCCGCCCGGGTGCTGATCGATGATGGCTTTGATGTGATGGTGTACACCTCCGATGATCCCATTATCGCCAAAGAACTCGAAGATATGGGCTGTGTGGCGGTGATGCCGCTGGGCTCGCTCATCGGCTCCGGTATGGGCATTATCAACCCCTACAATATCCGCATGATCAAAGAGAAGCTCACGGTACCGGTGCTGGTGGATGCAGGCGTGGGCACAGCCAGCGATGCGGCGGTGGCCATGGAGCTCGGTTGCGATGGCGTGCTGATGAACACCGCCATTGCCGCCGCCAAGGAGCCGGTGCGCATGGCCCGCGCCATGAAGCTGGCCGTGGAAGCCGGGCGTGAGGCCTACCTGGCCGGACGCATGCCCCAGCGCATTTATACCGCCAGCCCTTCTTCCCCGGATGAGGGCATTTTCTTTACCCGGAAGCGCGCATGAGCGAGAGCGGACAGGCCCCTGGCGAAATCTTCCGCCGCGGCATCAAATCCTTCGTCATCCGCCAGGGGCGCATGACCAAGGGCCAGCAGCGCGCCTATGACAAGCTGTGGCCGCAATATGGCGTGCCCTATGCGCCAGCGCCGCTGGATTTGCCTGCCCTGTTCGGCAACGACAACCCCGTATGGGTGGAAATCGGCTTTGGCATGGGCCAATCCCTGGCGCAAATGGCCGAGGCCCAGCCGGAACACAACTTCCTCGGCATAGAGGTGCATAAACCAGGGGTCGGCGCGCTACTGATGGAAGTGGAAAAACGCCACCTCACCAATGTGCGCGTCAGCAACCACGATGCGGTGGAAGTCTTCAAACACCAACTGCCTCCCCAGTGCCTAGCAGGCGTGATGATCTTCTTTCCCGATCCCTGGCATAAAAAACGCCACCACAAGCGCCGCCTCATCCAACCGCCCTTCGTGGCGCTGGTGGTCTCCCGCCTGCAACCGGGTGGGCTGCTGCATTTGGCCACCGACTGGGAAGACTATGCCCAACAGATGCTGGAAGTGTGCAACGCCAATGGCGATCTGGTCAATCTCGCCGGTCAGCAAGGCTACCACCCTCGCCCCCCCTGGCGTCCCCTGACCAAATTCGAGCAGCGCGGCCAGCGCCTGGGCCATGGTGTCTGGGATCTGCTCTACCGTCGCCGCTGACCTGCGTCTTGCGTCAAGGCGGTGCAAGGGTTAACTCACCTGCGGCAGCTCCGCCCAACAGGTGGTATAACGCGGGCTGCGCCGATTACGCGCCATCTGCCAATCCGCCTGCGGTTGCAACGCACCCTGCCGCCCCAGAAACAAGGCCTGAGGGCCAAAGCGCGCCTGCACCGCTTGCAAAGCCTGCTGCGCTCGAGACGGACGGCTGAACAGCCCCGCCGGCACCTGATGGCGCGGCTGCAACGCCCCCAAGCGAATCAACACCTTACGATAGGAACGCCCGGGCTGATACAGTTGATGCAACAGCCTGCGCGCCAGCTTGAGCACCGCCACCACATCTTCCGTAGGCGTCATCAGCTTATGCTGCGCCCAGGCAGGCACCGCCGCCCCTTGGGCAAAGCGGCTGCCCGCGGCAAACACCGCCACCTCTCCTGCCACCAGTTGCTGACGCCACAGCTTTTGCATCACCGTCATCACATAATCCGCCAAGGCCGCTTCCAACTCTGCCAGCGCAGTGACCGGCCGGGCAAAACTGCGTGAACACACCAGGGTCTGGCTGGCCTGCGGCTGAGTTTGCACCGCATAATGCCTCTGTCCCTGCAGCTCCGCCCACACGCGCCATAGGGGCAGATGACCCAGCTGACGCACCACATCCCCCGGATGGGACAGCAGATCTGCCACGGTGTGGACACCGGCCGCCTGCAAACGTCGGCTCAGCCGCCGCCCCACGCCCCACAAGGCGCTGACCGGTGTTTGCGCCAGCAGCACGGTGCGCACGGCTTCCGCCAGAGCTGCTGCATCCACCACCCCATCAAACAGGCGGTAGCGCTTAGCCCAGTAATTGGCCAGCTTGGCTTCCGTCTTCGTGCGCCCCATACCCACCGCCACCGGCAATCCCAACCATTGGCGCACCTGATCGCTTAAGCACCGCCCCCACTCCGCGCCTAGCCCCTCTGGCACCAGCAAGAAACTTTCATCGATGGAATAGATCTCCTGGGCGCTGGCATGGCGGGCCAGCAGACGGTGAAAGCGTCGGCTCATATCGGCATAGAGCGTATAGTTGGAGGAACGGGCGACGCCACCGTGGCGCCGCAGCAACTGGCGGATGCGAAAGAACGGCTGAGCTTTCAGCCCCAGGCGTTTGGCCGGTTCATTGGCCGCCACCACAATGCCGTCATTATTGGATAACACCACCAGCGGCCGCTGCGCCAGCGCCGGTTCAAACACCATTTCACAACTGGCGTAGAAATTATTGGCATCCACCAAGACAATACGGCTCATTTGCCACCGCCTCCTGACCCTTGTCGGCGCACCCCATCCACACCCTTAACGGTATTGATGAATGACCGCCGTGACCACGCCCCACAGTTCCAGTTGCTGCGCTTCACCCAGCTCAATATCGCCATAGTCCGGGTTTTCCGCCTGCAACCAGGTGCGCTCCCCCTGCTGGCGCAGGCGCTTGACGGTCAGCGCCCCATCCACCACCGCGATGACAATGTCGCCGTCGCGGGCGGTCAGCGCACGATCCACCACCAATAGATCGCCATCATGAATGCCCGCGCCGACCATGGAGTGTCCCTGAGCGCGGACAAAGAAAGTGGCCTCCCGGTGCTGCACTAAATAATCGTTCAAATCCAGCGCCGGCTCTTCGTAGTCCTCTGCAGGAGAGGGAAAGCCCGCCGCCACCGACGCCGCATAGAAGGGAAAAGCCGCAGGCACAGGCCGCGGGTGGGCGCGGGCCTGGGGCGCCACCGTTCCATGAGCATAGAGGCGATCCAGGAACGCCCGCACCTGCGCCACCTTGGAAGCGGGCACCCGTATCACCTTGGTGGGCTCGCCATAGCGGCCGGATCCCTTGCGTCGGCCGGCGCCGGGGCGTGCGCCACCCCAACCCGATTTGTTTTCCGTTTCACCTTTCATGATGAAAAGTGTAACATAATTCAATCCAGCATGTCAGCCACAATGTCATTGATAAACCAGCGTCCCTGTTCGGTCAGGGCCACCTGCGTCCCCTCGAGCACCAAAGCCCCCTTCTCCTGCCAGCGCGACAGCAGCGGCACAAGCACCGACCGCGTCAAACCGGTGGCCCCCTCAAAGTCCGCCAGGTCAAACGGCTCAAACAGACGCAGACGATTGAGGAGGAATTCGAAGGGGCGTTCGGCTGCGCTCACCTGCCAGCGCCGCCCGTGCTCACCGCGCGCCATGGCGGCCATATAGGCCCCGGGACTGGCCGGCATCTGCGTGCGCCAGATCTCTTGCCGCTGCGGAAAGGTAAGCTTACCGTGGGCGCCGGCGCCCAGCCCGATATAGTCGCCATAGCGCCAGTAATTCAGATTATGGGCGCAGCGCCGTCCCGGCTGGGCCCAGGCGGACACTTCATAGTGCACCAACCCTGCCACTTGCAGCCGTTCAGCACAGGCCTGCTGCATGGCAAATGCCAGCGCCTCATCCGGCAGCGCAGCAGGTGGCTGACGGTAAAAAGGCGTGTTGGGCTCCAGGGTCAACTGATAGTGGGACAGGTGGGGCGGATCATACGCCAGGGCGGTTTCCACATCGGCCAACGCCTGTTCGAGGGTCTGACCCGGCAGGGCAAACATCAAATCAATATTGAAGTTGTCAAACCCCGCCTGGTGCGCCATCTCCAGCGCCCGATGGGCCGATCGGGCGGTGTGAATACGCCCCAAAGCACGCAGCTTGTCATCGGCAAAGCTCTGCACCCCGATGGAGAGACGGTTGACCCCCGCCTGGCGAAAACCGGCAAACTTGTCCGCCTCGGCCGTGCCCGGATTGGCCTCCAGGGTGATCTCCACCTGGGCGCCAAAGCCCAGTAACGCTCGGGCGTGGCTGAGAAAGTCATCCAGCGCCGCCACGCTCATCAGGCTGGGCGTGCCGCCGCCAAAGAAAATGGCATGAATGCGCCGCCCCCAGATGTGCGGCACAACCTGCTCCAACTGAGTTTTCAAAGCGGCGAAATAGCCCGCCTCATCAAATGTGTCCTGAAAACTGTGAGAATTGAAATCGCAGTAAGGGCACTTGCGCACACACCAGGGAAAGTGCACATACAAAGTCAGCGGCGGCGGCAACATCGGTTTCAATGCCGCAACAGCCCCTGTTGCTGCAAATCCTGTATTTGCGTCACCAGACTGCGCAGCGCCTGCGCCCGATGGCTGAGCTGATACTTACGCTCAGGGGGCAGTTCGGCAGCCGTACACCCTTCGCTAGGCACATAGAAGATGGGATCATAGCCAAAGCCATGCTCACCCCGTCTCGCCTGCAGAATCTCGCCATTCCAGCGGCCCAAGGCGATCACCGGCGTCGGATCTTCGGCATGGCGCAAGAACACCATGGCGCAGTAAAAACTGGCCTGACGCTGGTCAGGCGGCACAGCCTGCAGGGCCGCCAGCAACCGATCAATATTGCTGCTGTCGGTGGCATCCGCGCCGGCAAAACGGGCGGAGTGGATACCTGGCGCCCCGCCCAGCGCCGCCACCTCCAGCCCGGAATCATCGGCAATGGCTGGCAGGCCGGTCTTAGCACAGGCAAAACGGGCCTTGATCAGGGCATTCTCCACAAAGGTCAGTCCCGTCTCCGCCGCCGCCTCGTCAAATAGTTGGCTCTGCGGCACCACCTGCCAGTGCAAAGGCGCCAGCATCTGGCTCACTTCTCGCACCTTACCGGTATTACCACTGGCAAAGACCACCTTCATGGTGCCAACTCCAGGGCGGCCCGCTGTATGGCAATCAGCTCAGCAATGCCTTTGTGCGCCAGCGCCAGCATCGCCTCCAGTTCTTGCCGATTAAACGGCGCGCCTTCGGCCGTGCCCTGCAGCTCCACAAAACGGCCATCATCGGTCATGACCACATTCATATCCGTCTCGGCAATGGAATCCTCACAGTAGGCCAAATCCAGAATGGGATGTCCCGCCAGCACCCCCACGGAAATGGCCGCCACATGGTGGGCGATGGGATCTTCCGCTAAGGCCCCTTCCCGTTGCAGGTGGCGCAACGCCAAAGCCAGCGCCACAAACCCGCCGGTAATGGCCGCGGTGCGCGTTCCGCCATCCGCCTGAATGACATCACAGTCCACCGTAATCGTGCGCTCACCCAATCGGGACAAATCCACCGCCGCCCGCAAAGCGCGGCCGATCAGGCGCTGAATTTCCACCGTACGCCCCCCCTGCTTGCCGCTGCTGGCCTCCCGGCGCATCCGCGTGCCCGTGGAACGGGGCAACATGCCATACTCCGCCGTAATCCAGCCCTGGCCCTGACCCTGCAAAAAGGGGGGCACCTTCTCCTCAACACTGGCGGTGCAGATCACCTTAGTATCGCCGATACTGACCAGCACCGACCCTTCCGCATATTTGGTATACCCGGTCTCTATGGTCACCGGACGCAACTGATCCGCCGCCCGGCCTGATGGACGCAGCCACTCACTCATCTGCACGCTCTCCTTTTGCGGCGCCCCATGCCGACGCCTTGCCTGATTCGTTAGAATAGGGGGAATTATAGCCAACCGGACTCATCTACCATGAAAAGCATGACCGCCTTTGCCCGCCAGCAGTGCGACACCGACTGGGGGCACATAACCTGGGAAATCCGCAGCGTCAACCACCGTTATCTGGAAACCTATTTCCGCCTGCCGGACAGTTGGCGCGAGCTGGAGATGCCCTTGCGTGAGACCATCAAACGCCACCTCTCCCGCGGCAAAGTGGAGCTGACGCTCACCCTGCAACTGAGCGGTGAAGCCCAAGTGCCCCACCTCAACGACACGGTGCTGGACGGCCTGATCGAGGTGATCCGCGAAGTGCGTCTGCGCCTGCCGGCAGCCAGCCATCTCAATGCGGTGGAAATCCTCCAGTGGCCCGGGGTCATTGCCGAACCCCCACTGGACCGCCAACGGATGCAAGCCGACCTGCTCAGTTGCGCCGAACAAGCGCTGAACCAACTGGACCAGGTGCGCCGTGACGAAGGCGAAGCCCTCAAGCACCTGATTGAAACGCGCCTGGATACCATCGAACAGATTGTCCAGCAACTGCGCCCGGTGGTGCCCGAGGCGGTCAAGGCCTATGAAGCAAAACTGCGCCAGCGCATCGCTCAATTGAGCGCCGAGGTGGATGAAACCCGCCTGGCTCAGGAAGTGGCCATGATGGCGCAGAAGATGGACGTGGCCGAAGAGCTGGATCGGCTCCTGACCAACGTATCCCATGTGCGCAAAACCCTCAACCAAACCGGGCCGGTGGGACGACGGCTGGACTTTCTAATGCAGGAACTCAACCGCGAAGCCAATACCTTGGGCGCCAAGGCTGCAGATATGCGCCTGACCGAGGCCGCCGTTGAGCTGAAAGTGCTGATCGAGCAGATGCGCGAACAGATCCAGAATGTGGAATAAGTTGATGCGCGTCAACTTATAAAGAGTTTTTGTTTGCAAAAGCTAAAACAGACGGTTAACATTTGTCAACAAAATCACCCCGTAACTCAACACCTTAAACAGGAGCACGATTATGAGTGACCTGATGAAGTTTTTCGGCGTCGTCACTATTGCCGTACTGAT
>DQVN01000126.1 GCA_015661715.1 Sulfurivirga caldicuralii | reverse complement strand
GCCCCTGCTGATATTTCAGTTGCAGCAACTCAAAAGTAGAGGATGCCAATACCGCCTTTTGATACTGGTTCTGCTGCCACATATTCCAGCCCGTGACAGCACCAACACCCACAATCGCGGCCAAAACGATCAACTTACCATTTTCCTTCCACCACTGTTTAATGGCTTCCCACTGTTCCTCGTCGGTTTCATAGCGGCTCATGGCCTGTCCCCTTATCACTCACTACAGGTAACAACACAATAATCCCTGCAGGTGCTCAGCCAGCTCATCCCAACTGACCTGCTCCTGCGCACCCTGTCCACGCAGGGGCTTGACCCCCACCTGACGTCGCGCCACCTCTTCCTCACCCAGAATCAGTGCATAGGCGGCACCCGATTTATCCGCTTTCTTAAACTGGCTTTTGAAACTGCCACCCCCGGTATTGAGCTGGACTTTCAATGTGGGTAACGCCTCGCGCAACTGCTCCGCCAGCGCAAATGCCGGTCGCTGCGCCGCCTCACCCACGGCCACCAGATACACATCCGCCTGGCTGCGATAAGGCAACAATTTCTGATCCAACACCAACGCCATCAACCGCTCAATACCCATGGCAAACCCTACCGCCGGGGTGGGCTTCCCACCAATTTGTGCCACCAAACCATCATAGCGGCCACCGGCGCACACCGTGCCCTGAGCGCCCAGCGCCGTGGTGGTCCACTCAAACACCGTACGGTTATAGTAGTCCAAGCCGCGCACCAGATTCGGGTTGATCTCGTAGGCAATACCCAGGGTGTCCAGATAACCCAGCACCGCATCGAAGTGTTCCCGATCGGCCTCATCCAGAAAATCCATCAGCTTCGGTGCCGCCTCAATCAACGCGCGCATCTGTGCATTTTTAGAGTCCAGAATACGCAACGGGTTCGTTTCCAAACGGCGCTTACTGTCCTCATCCAACACATCGTAGTTGGCGCGGAAGTAGTCCACCAACACTTGCCGATAACGGGCGCGGGCATGTAGGTTACCCAAGGTATTGATCTCCAAGGTCAACCCATCCAGCCCCAAGGCCCGCCACAGACGGGCGCTCAAGGCAATCAACTCAGCATCAATATCGGCTGTCTCGACACCAAAGACCTCCACGCCCAACTGATGGAACTGACGATACCGCCCCTTTTGCGGCCGCTCCCGGCGGAACATGGGGCCCACATAATAGAGCTTTTGCATCTGCCCTCGTCCCACCAGACCATGTTCGACCACAGCGCGTACACAGCCGGCTGTCCCCTCCGGACGCAACGCCAACTGGTCACCATTGCGGTCTTCAAAGGTGTACATTTCCTTTTCCACAATATCGGTTACTTCGCCGATGGAGCGCACGAACAACTCTGTCTTCTCCACCACCGGCAGACGAATGGGCTGATAGCCATAGCGGCGTAACAGGTCTGTGGCCGTATCAACCAAAAAATCAAAGGCGCGCGCCTCGTCCCCAAAAATATCCTTCATGCCACGTACGGCACTGATCTGTTTGCTCATAGGGCAATCGCATCCATACGAATAGGCTGATACTTCTGCTGGCGTCCTGTGCGGTCTTTCACTCTTCCCGCCAACTGGCCACAGGCCGCATCAATGTCATCCCCACGGGTCTTGCGAATGGTGCAATTCTGCCCCGCCTGCAGCAAAACCCGCTGAAAACGGTGTACCTGATTATTGCTGGCACGCTGATACGGAGAACCAGGAAACGGGTTAAAGGGGATCAAGTTCACCTTGCACGGCAACCCCTTAAGCAACGCCAGCAATGCCTCCGCGTGTTCCAGCCGATCATTAACCCCATCGATCATCACATACTCGATAACAATATGTTTCTTATGGCTGGAGGCTTCCACATAACGGTGCAACGCGGGCATCAACTCTTCCAGTGGATATTTCTGGTTGATGGGCACCAGCTCATCCCGCAGGGCATTGTTGGGCGCATGCAGGCTGACTGCCAAGCAAGCATCCAACTCCCGGCTCATCTTATCGATTGCCGGCACCACCCCTGCCGTGGAGATGGTGACCCGCCGTTTAGACAGGCCATACGCATTGTCATCCATCAAAATATTGGCAGCGGGAAAGACATGGGTGACATTCAGCAACGGCTCCCCCATGCCCATGAACACCACATTCGTGATCCGGCGGTTGCGCTTAGGATCGGAGTCCAACGCTTTGGTGGCCACCCACATCTGCGCAATGATCTCCCAGTTTTCCAGATTGCGGTTGAATCCCTGCTTGCCGGTGGCACAGAAGCGGCAATCCAGGGCACACCCCACCTGAGAAGAGATACACAAAGTGCCGCGATCCTTTTCCGGGATGAAAACGGTTTCGATAAAGTTGTGCTGATCCACTTCCAGCAGCCACTTGATGGTGCCGTCCTGAGACCGTTGCTCCGTCACAATCCGCGGCGTTTTGATGCGCGCAATCGCTTTCAGCTTCTGCCGCAGCGCTTTGGAAATATCGGTCATGGCATCAAAATCCGCCACACCCCGCTGGTGAATCCACTTCATCACCTGCACGGCACGATAAGGCTTTTCACCCAACTGAGCAAAAAAGGCCTCCAGTGCCGGACGATCCATGCCTAACAAATCAACCTGCTCAGCCACGGGCGAACACCTCAAGACTGCTGAAGAAATAGGTAATCTCCCGAGCCGCACTGGCGGGCGAATCCGAGCCATGCACACTATTGCGCTGCATACTGAGGGCCAAATCGTGACGAATCTGCCCGGGCTGCCCCTCTGCCGGATCAGTCGGCCCCATTAGATTGCGCCAGCGGGCAATAGCTTCCTCCCCCGCCAGCACCATCACCACACAGGGGCCTGCGGTCATATTGTTCAGCAGGGCTTCCCAAAACGGCTTACCCTCATGTTCGGCATAAAACCCTGCCGCTTCCCGTTTGCTCAGGTGCAGCATTTTCGCTGCCACAATACGCAAATCAGCCGCTTCAATGCGGCTGATCACCTCCCCGATCAGATTCCGCTCAACGGCATCGGGCTTAATAATGGCTAATGTCTGTTCCACGCGTGTATTTCCGAGTCCAAGTTTGGCCGCTTATTCTATCAGATACTGAAAGACTCGCCGCAGCCACAACTATCCTTCACATTGGGATTATGGAACTGAAAGCCCTCATTGAGCAAATCTTCCTTGACATAATCCAGGGTCATACCATCGATGAACTGCAAATCATCGCGGCGAACCACCACTTTAACCCCATGATTCTCAAATACTTCATCCTCCGGCCCCACCTCGTCCGCGTAATCCACCACATAAGCATACCCGGCACAGCCGGACTTCTTGACCCCCACACGCATGCCAATGCCGCGGCCCCGCTTAGCCAACATCTCTTTTACCCGCGTTGCAGCACTTTCCGTAAGTTGTACCCCCATTACTGCCTTACTCCTTCAGCAAAACTGACTTCAACACGCCCCGACATCCCTGCACGACGCTGGTCGATCAAGTTTTGCAGAGAAATGCCGTGCAAATAAGTCTCTATTTTAATACTCAGGTCATTCCACAACATATGGGAAAGACACTCATGGCCATTATGACAATTGCGCCCTCCCTGACAATACCGCGCATCCATCAACTCATCCACAGCCTGAATAATCTGCCCTACGGTAATCTCAGCCGCAGGTCTGGCCAAGGTATAGCCGCCGCCCGGCCCCCGCAGACTGGAAACCAGGTTAGCTCTGCGCAACTTGGCAAAAATCTGCTCCAAATAGGACAGGGAAATACCCTGCCGTTGGGAAATCTCATTTAGCGTAACCCGCTCACCCTGCGGGCGCAACGCCATATCCAACATGGCGGTTACGGCATAGCGCCCCCGAGAAGTCAGTTTCATGACATCGCCTCACTCTATTCCCGACTGTTTTAGTCAGAAATAGTATCACACCCGCTCTTCCTTTTCAGCCTTATCCAACGCCGCATCCTCCAATGGAGGTAAATGCAGCGCCTCGACCCGGCCACCCAATTGGCGCACCGCATCCGAGAGCTCCGCCAACTTCTGATCCTGAGCGTGAATATGCTCCAACAGGGTGTAGATGGCGTTTTCCACCGGATCGGGTAGATCCGGCGTTATGCCATAGGCATCGAAGCCCATCTGCTGCGCTTTTTTACGCTTTTGCGCCTGCTCAGCCTTTGCCCGTTTGACCAGATGCCCTGGCACGCCCACCACCGTCTCACCGGCCGGCACAGGCTTGACCACCACGGCATTGGCGCCAATGCGCGCATTCTCACCGATCTCAATCGGCCCAAGAATCTTAGCGCCGGCTCCCACCACCACACCATCCTTCAAGGTGGGGTGGCGTTTACCCGGCTGCCAACTGGTGCCGCCCAGGGTCACCCCATGGTAAAGGGTGACATCATCGCCAATTTCAGCCGTCTCGCCAATGACCACCCCCATACCATGGTCGATAAAGAAACGCCGACCGATGCATGCACCCGGGTGAATCTCAATCCCCGTCAACCAGCGCGCCAAGGTGGACAGCCAGCGCGCCAACCATTTGAGGTTATGCCGCCACAGCCAGTGGTTGAGCCGATGCCACAGCACCGCATGCACACCGGGATAGGTGGTCAATACCTCAAAAACATTGCGCGCAGCCGGGTCACGATCAAAAACACAGCGGATATCCTCTCGAATTCGCTCCAACATCCCTACTCCCCGATCTTACGCTGACAGGCACGGAAAATCCCTCGCAGGATATCCACCTCCTTCTGGTTCAAGCTGGCACGATAAAACAGCTTGCGTAAACGGCGCTTGAAATGCTCGTTCTGTTTCACATCCATAAACTCCACCTGCTCCAGCAAGGTAAACAGATGGGCATAAAACCCTTCCATCACCGCCGCACTCACCTGCGGCGCCCCTTCAAAGGTATTACTCACCGGCTTTTCATCCCCCAGCCAATGCTGATACACCTCCCAGGCCACCACCTGGACGGCTGCCGCCAAATTCAGCGAAGCACAGGCAGGGTTGGAAGGAATATGCAGTAGCGCATGACACAAATCCAATTCCCCATTGGTCAAACCCGACGTTTCCCGCCCAAACACCAAGGCCACCTGCTCCCCCGCTCCACTACGTGACAGAGCCAGGGCAGCCGCCTCATCCACCGGTAACTGCGGCCAACGACTGCTGCGCAGTCGGGCACTGGCGCCCAGCACCAGCGTACAGGGGGCAATGGCTGTTTCAAGACTCTCTACCACTTGCGCCCGCTGCAACACATCCAAGGCGGAGGTAGCCCGCACCCGTGCCTGTTCTCCCGCCCAATCATCAGGTGGATTTACCAGTACCAACTGACACAGCCCCATGTTTTTCATGGCACGGGCGACCGCACCAATATTCCCCGGGTGGGAAGGGGACACCAACACAATGCGCATCCGCTTCAACTGCGCATCCTCACAGTGATCATGCTGGCTTGATGTATAATCTCGCATCAATTTTCAACACCTTGAGACACTATGCATCCCTATCTCAACATTGCCATCGAAGCCGCCCGCAAAGCAGGCGCCCTATTAGAACGATACTTCCAGAACCTGGACCGGCTACAGGTGGAGGAAAAAGCCCATAATGACTTCGTCTCCGAGGCCGACCGCCGAGCAGAACAAATCATTGTGGACACCCTCCACAAATACTACCCGGAGCACAGCATTATAGCGGAGGAAGGCCATGGCCGACGTACCCGCTCAGAGGTGGAGTGGATTATTGACCCTCTGGATGGCACCACCAATTTCCTGCATGGCTTTCCTCACTTTGCCGTCTCCATTGCCTGTCGCATCAAAGGACGCCTGAGCCACGGCGTCATTTACGACCCCATTCGTGATGAGCTGTTCGCCGCCTCTCGCGGAGAAGGTGCGCGCATGAACAATGTTCGCATCCGCGTCTCCGAAGTGCGTCATCTCTCCCATGCCCTTCTGGCCACGGGCGTACCCTACCGTGAGTTCGATTATGTGGATGGCTATATGAACAGCCTGCGCTACTTCATGATGCACACCGCCGGCATCCGCCGTCCCGGTTCTGCGGCGCTGGATTTAGCCTACACCGCCTGCGGACGGGTAGAAGGTTACTGGGAGCTGAATCTACGGCCATGGGATATTGCCGCAGGGGCCTTGATCGTGCGCGAAGCAGGCGGCATTGTGACCGACTTTGCCGGCGGGGACAACTATTTGAAATCTGGCAACATCCTGGCGGCCAATCCCCATATCATTCGCGAAATCGCCAAGGTAATTGCCAAAACCATTCCTGAATCGCAACGCAAATAAACCGACAAAATCAACCAAGATGGCACGAACCCTGCTTAAATCTCCTTGTCTTAATTTTCTAACCGGCACCTAACAAGCCCAGGAGGATCGAATGCTGTCCAACATGAGTATCCGCACTAAACAGTTCTTAGCCATTACCCCGCTGATTATTGCGCTGCTTTTTTACGGCATCCTAGTCATTAAGGAAAAAGTCGACCTGACAGGGAAAATGACGCAAGCTGTAGCGACAATCGATCTGGCCATTGCCATGAGCAGCCTCGTCCACGAGCTACAGAAAGAACGAGGTCTGAGCGCCGGTTACACTGCCAGCAAGGGGAAAAAATTTGCCGCCGCCCTACCCAAACAGTGGCAACTAACCGATGAAAAACTACGTGCATTTAGCGAAGAGGTCAATAGCGCCAAAGAAGAGGGCGTCCAAGGGGATGGCTTAACGCAATATGAGGCCCTGTTGCAGGACATCAAAACAACCCGCCCCTCCATCCAACAGTGCGTTAAAGCACTCACCTGCCCACCTAGTCAGGTAGTGAAATATTATTCGCAGAAAATTGAGCGCCTTATGGATATTGCCCTGCGCGATTTCAAGAAAGCGGGAAACAGCGAGATTCTGGCCATGGGCGTCAGTTACTACACATTGCTACAGCTTAAAGAACAGTTGGGCATTATCCGGGCCCTGGTGGCATCGGCGTATGGTAAGGGGCACATTGCACCCAGCGACCGTCTACAGCTGCAGGCTCGCCTCACCAAAAAGCACACCTATTACCACCTTTTTCAGCAGCTCACCCACGCAAAATTTGTCGAAGAATTGGAAGCTATCCTGAATGGCCCGAAGGGGCAGCGCTTTGAACAACTGGCACAGGTCGTCCTGACCAGCGCACCGGGAGAAACACTGAACTATGATCCAAGCAAATGGTTCGACTTGGCCACCTCACTGATCAACGATATCAAAACGTATGAAAACAAACTGGAACACCATATTCACGACCATGCAGAGGCCATTGCCCAAAATGCAGCCATTGCGGTTAAAGTACAAATTGCAACCTTAATTGCTGCCGTGTTGATAGGTCTACTCTTCTCATGGTTGATCATCCGCAGTATCAGCCATGAAATGCGCACCATCACTCAGGCCATAGAGCACATCTCTAACAACGCCGATCTAAGCTATCGTCTGCCTGTTAGCGGACGGGATGAAATGGGCCAGATCAGCCAGTTGCTCAATACCATGCTTGAGCGCATCCAACAACTGGTGGCGGATGTTCTACACATTTCTGACAATGTAGAAGGCGCCAGCAATCAACTGGTTGATGTCGCTGAGCAGACAAAGTCCTCAATGCACAACCAATTTGAGGCTGTACAGACCATTCATGAGACTATCCAGCAAATGGCCCGCGCTATTGTACAAATTGCCGAACAATTGGAAGAGGTCAAAGGACAAACCGAGCACGCCTATGCCGAGGGACAGCAGGCTCAGCAAAGCACCGAAACATCGGCCAGGGCCATCCGTAACCTGGCAGAAAATATCGAAAACACCGCCAAACTGGTCAGGGATGTGGAAAAAGAGAGTGAACAGATCACCAGTGTACTGGAGATTATTCGCGACATCTCTGAGCAGACCAACCTGCTGGCGCTGAACGCCGCCATAGAAGCAGCCCGAGCTGGAGAACATGGCCGCGGTTTTGCCGTGGTCGCCGATGAAGTACGCTCTTTGGCCGTGCGCACCCAACAGTCCACCGAAGAAATTCAAAAGATCATTGAAAGCCTGACCACCCAGACCAATCGCGCCAGCCAAGCGATGCACGAGGCCCAGAATGCCGCGCTCAACAGCGTCCAGCAAATGGATAATATCCTCAATGCGCTGGCAGCCATTCTAACCGCCATGAAAGCCACCGTTCAGGCCAATGAAGAAAGTGTTCGGCTGGGCAAAGTTCAGGCAGACAAAGCAGAAGAAGCGCGCACAAGTGCAGACACCATGCAAAAGCTGGCGGAAACGGCACAACAAAGTACCGAGTCGGTATTCACCGCTTCCCAACGCCTCAAAGAACTGGCACAAATCCTTAAAACCAAAGCGCGAAGCTTCAAAATCTGAATTACACCTTCAATATGCTGCCCCCTTTGGGGGCAGCAGTGTTTTAAATCTGTGCCAATTTTTCCGTTGTGATATGTGATATTACTATTCTGCCCTAGAGATACGCCATGCTGCTTCGCTTCCCCATCAGGCAGGGGAGAACAAGAATTTGTAGCGTTTCTCGTGGAATAATAGGACGCTAGATATCCTTTTGGCTTAACTAAGACGTCGGCCAAAAGGTATAGGCCATAATAATCGCATCCTCACGGCTGCCATCAGCATTGCGATAATAATTGCGCCG
Source organism: Sulfurivirga caldicuralii (assembly GCA_015661715.1). GTDB lineage: Bacteria > Pseudomonadota > Gammaproteobacteria > Thiomicrospirales > Thiomicrospiraceae > Sulfurivirga > Sulfurivirga caldicuralii_A. The sequence goes on along the minus strand of DQVN01000126.1, from coordinate 5,422 downwards.
CATACCGATTTCATTGAAGCCTACCGAATGATATAAGCGCAATGCCGCCTGGTTCGATACGCGCACTTCAAGAAAGAGTTGCTGAAAGCGCTGCTGCTGTTGAAAGTGTTCGAGCAGTGCCTGCAACGCCTGGCGCCCCACGCCCTGCCCTTGATACTCAGGCTTGACGGTAAAGTTCAACAGGGAGATTTCATCAGCAACCGCCTGCACAAAACAGTAGCCCAGCGTCGCCCCCGCTTGATTACAGAACACAAATCCCGTGCCACTACATAGTGCCTTAACCAAACCCTCTTGCGACCAGGGCAGCGGGTAACATTGGCGCTCCACCTCAAACACCCAAGGCAGATCCGCTTCATCCATAATGCGCAGGCCAGCAAATGGACTCATTTCCCCTGAAAAAGCACAATGAGCAAGACGATATTCAAAAGCAACAGCCCCCAGAATCCCCACTTGTAGAACGCCAAGGGATCACGCTCCAATAGCGGCATGGAGGGATCCATATGAGGCGCGACCCGCTCCGGGTGCTTCAAATCAAACAGCATTTCCGAGTAATGCTCATAGCGCCGTTCCGGATCCAGCTCAATGGCCCGCATCACGACCGCTTCCAACCAATTGGGCACATGGGGGTTAAGCTGACGCACCGGCTTAGGTCGCTTGAAACGCGGGGTCTGAAAAGGCTCAATCTCTCCATAGGGCAACTGCAGTGTCAGGGCTTCATACAGCACCACCCCAACGGCAAACAACTCCGTGGATTCTGAAATGGGCGCGCCAGTAAACCGCTCCGGGGCCAGATAAGAGGGTGTACCCGCCCGATCTGTAGTAGAAAACACCTCAACCACCGAGCCAAAATCGATCAGCTTATACTGCCGTCTCTGCTCTTTGGGAACCAACAGGATATTCTCCGGCTTCAGATCACCATGCACCAGATCTCGCCCCAACAGGAACTGTTCCGCTTTGAGCAAAAACACCCCCAGCTCCACCGCATCTTCCACTTTTAAGGGTTTGTTTTTGGTGTCCAAACGAAAACGCAGGGATGGGGCAGCAATATATTCCATAACATAATAGCGCGCGCTCCGCTGCTCAGGAATCCACGCTTTAGGGAAAAACTTCCCTTCAATGCGGTTGGCACTCCAGGCCTCATGCACAAACGCATCCAGCACCCGCTCATCCCGCCGCGCCTCCACCGGGGCGAACTTCAGCACAAAGCGTTCCCCGTCCTTCTCCGCCATCCAGGTGCGTTCATTCTGGATCAGCGACTTAACCAACTGATAGCCATCAATCACATCCCCCGCCTTAAGCTTTTCTGGAATCGCCAGGGTTAATTGCTTCAACGCCTTAACCGGATGGATCTCATTCACCTGACAGGTCAGCACCGTCGTATCGTCGGGCAGTGCGGAGTGGGTCTTTTGCTGGGCCAGCTTGAGTAGGGCGTGGGCACCGGCATGGGCTAGGTTTTGAATCTCCTCCATCGACAGCACGGCTGTCAGCCCATCGGAGCATAACAACAGACGATCCCCCGGCAAGAGGGTTTCGGTAAAGAAGTAGGGCGAGACGCTTTCCGCCGCGCCAATGGCCTGAGTGAGCACATGCTCCATTCCCGGCTGATCCGACGCATGAGCGCGGGAAAGCTGAATCAGCGTGTTATCCCGAAGCAGATAGACCGGACTATCCCCTACATTCACACCACAGAGCTGATCCCCCTCCACCACTACCATGGACAAGGTGGTGAGAAATTCGGGGCGCTCAAAATCATCCATCCCCTCTCGATACAGAATACGGTTAATATTCTCTACCGCCACCGCCAGCGTCTTGCACAGACTCCACGCCTTAGGGCGGCGCTTAAAGGTGTTGTGCATATATTTAACCACTCGCTGTGCCGCCTGAGCACCCGCCCGGGCCGAGCCCACCCCATCACATACGATTGCCAGACAGGCATCACCTGTCCGGGTGATCAAGTGGGCATCATCACCATGGGTTTTTCCCTGCGCTACGGCAGAGGCTTCACAGTATTGAAATGTATCTTGCATCAACCACCCCCCTTTCCTCCTTACAAAAAATGCCCCATGAAAGGGGCATTTTCACAGTGAGCGTACTTTAGCGTCAGATTTTACCCCCTGCATGAACACCCCAGGTGGTGCGCCAGCGAGTTTTCACCAAGCTGATGCCAATCAGAGCGATGGCCACCATGCCGGCAAAGATAAAGAAGCCGACGGCATAATCCCCAAAAGAGGCCTGAGACCAACCCAAGGTTTTCACCAAAGCCGTACCGCCCAATCCGCCAGCAGCTCCTACTATACCGGTCATAATACCCATATCCTTACCAAAACGCTGCGGCACCAGCTGGAATACAGCGCCATTGGCCATACCCAGGTTAGCCATAATCAAGAACAATACGACAATGGCCAAATAGAAATTCTGCACAAACGCCGCATTGAACAAGACCAATAGCAACACGGCGCCAAAGAAAATATACAAGGAACGCACACCCCCCATACGGTCGGCAATCGCGCCTCCGACCGGACGCAAGATGGCCCCGGCAAAGATACACAGGGCACCGAAATAACCAGCAACCACCAACACATTCTCCTCATTCAGCCAGGCCTGACCGAAAGCTGACATCTCACTCGGGTAGGTGTTCATCAGATACACTTTCATATAGCTGGCGAAGCCGACAAATCCACCAAAGCTGACCGCATAGAAGCCGGCAAACCACCAGGTATCTTTATCCTTGAGCAACTCCAGATAATCACGCACTTTCTTAGGACGCGGCTGATAGACCTCTGGCGGTGCATCCTTAGCCATGAACATATAAGCTACAAAAACCACCACAGAGAGCACCCCGCCAATAAGAAAGACTGCCGGCCAGCCCCACAGTTCCGCAATCTTGGGTGCAAACAGAAAATCAATTACCACCCCCATATTGCCTGCACCAGCGAGCCCTAATACCACCCCCTGCAAACGAGGCGGGTACCACTGCCCAGCCTGAGGCAAGGCCACCGCAAAAGAGGCACCGGCCAACCCCAACGCCAGTGCCACCACCAATAATTCATGGTAAGTGATGGTTTCCGCCTTGAACCAGGTGTAGAACAAAGCTGTGATGACAATACTTTGGGCAATCAAGGCGGTCTTTTTGGCGCCAATCCGATCCACAGAAAAGCCTAGAAGAATGCGCAACAAGGCGCCGGATAAAATTGGCAAGGCCAACAAAGTGGCAATCTGGTTGGGATCCATACCCTGCCCCAGATGGGCCTGCATGGATTCATTGATTTCCGGGGCCAAAGGGCCCAGCATGGTCCACACCATGAAACTAAAGTCAAAATAGAGAAAAGCCGCCAACAGGGTTGGCCAATGCCCTTCATGTCTGATTGCTTTAAGGCTCACGGAACAATCCTCCTTCACCAATACGATAAAATGATAAAAACAAAGCCGTTTTGCACCCCGCTTTAGAAAAAAATAAACCACGTCATAAAAAACCTTTATTTTCAAATGGTTAACCAGTTTGTCATCCTGCCTCTACCTCAAGCAGCTCAGTCAGGCGATGATTATTGGTGCAATCATGCACCAATAATGGACAAAAAAGACATATAAGATCCGAAAAGACAACATAACTTTTTGATTAAAAAGAAGAAAAATTATATTGCACAAAGAATGCTTCACAAATGAAAACTGTTTTTTAGAAACGAACCACTTATGAAAAAAAAACTGGTGCAGATTGGTGCCGGCATGGCCGGCATGCGTTTTCTTGAGCGTCTGATCGAACATGCGGATCAACACTATACAATTGAAGTCTTTGGTAAAGAGCCCTGGGGCGGATACAACCGCATCATGCTCTCACCGGTGCTGGCTGGGGAAAAACAACTACCAGAGATCATGACACACCCGCCAGCCTGGTTTGAACAGCATCACATTCACTTTCATCCGGGTATATCCATCGTCGCCATTGACACGGAACGAAAAGTAATCCGGGACGCGCAAGGCAATGAGACAGATTATGACATTTTGATCATCGCAACCGGCTCAGACCCTTTTATTCTTCCCATACCCGGGCATGACCTGCCTGGCGTAGTCAGCTTTCGTGATATCCGCGATGTGGATTTAATGATTGAAGCATCCGGCAAGCATACCCGCGCGGCGGTGATCGGCGGCGGTTTGCTTGGCCTGGAGGCCGCCTATGGGTTGATTAAGCGCGGCATGGATGTAACCGTGGTTCATTTGGTGGAAACTCTGTTAGAGCGTCAGTTGGATGCCACGGCGGCTGAACTCTTACGTCAGGATCTGCAAGCCAAAGGCTTCAAATTTGCCATGCCCAAACAAACCGCACGCATTTTGGGCGACACGCGGGTGGAAGCCATTGAATTTGCCGATGGCGAGCAACTGGAAACCGATCTGGTGGTCATGGCCGTCGGCATCCGCCCCAATACGCATCTGGCGCAACAGGCCGGCTTGTCAGTCAAGCGCGGCATTATTGTCAATGATCAGATGCGCACCTCAGATCCATCCATCTATGCACTGGGTGAATGTGTCGAGTTTGACGGCCAGACATTCGGCCTGGTGGCACCCCTGTATGAACAGGCTGAAGTACTTGCCCGGGTGTTGGCAGGCGAGGATGCACACTACACCATTTCAGACACTGCCACCATGCTCAAGGTCACCGGCATCAACCTGTTCTCCGCCGGAGACTATCTGGGTGAAGAAGAAGGCGCAGAATCCATTATCTGGCAGGATCACGCGCAACGGGCCTACCGCAAATTGGTCATCAGAGACAACCGCATTACCGGTAGTGTCATGTATGGCGACACCTACGACAGTCACGCTATTTTTGAACTGCTCAAAAGCAAACGGGACATATCAGCCTGTAGACCCAATATACTATTGGGTCAGGGCTACTGCAAAGAACTGAATCAAACACGAGGAACCTGACCATGAGTACTCACACTAAACAGACACTTGTGGTGGTCGGCAATGGCATGGTCGGCCATAACTTTGTGGAAAAACTGGTCGATGCCAACCTGTTGGACCATTTTGAGGTGCACATTTTCGGTGAAGAGCCGCGCCCGGCTTACGACCGCGTTTATCTCTCCAGCTATTTTTCCGGCAAAAGCGCTGACGATCTCTCCCTGGTTCCCCCGGGCTTTTATGAACAACACGGCATCCACGCCTATTTAGGCGACCCGGTGGTGGATATTGACCGGCGCAAGAAGATCGTCTATTCCGAAAAAGGGCGTGAAATCCGCTATGACAAGCTGGTCATGGCCACCGGCTCCGTACCCTTTGTGCCACCCATCGACGGCAATGACCGGGAAGACTGTCTGGTCTATCGCACCATCGAAGACCTGGAAATGATTGAGGCCAAGGCCAAAGCCTCGAAAGTGGGGGTTGTGGTCGGGGGCGGTTTGCTCGGTCTTGAAGCGGCCAAAGCCCT
>DQVN01000141.1 GCA_015661715.1 Sulfurivirga caldicuralii | reverse complement strand
TTTGGCTATGAAGTGCGCACGCAGAAGTTGGATGCGCTGCGTACGCGCATCTGCCTCAGCGGTGGCGGGCGTTTACGGGCCACGCAGATCGATGTGCCGGCGGATATCTCATCGGCGGCCTTCTTTATGGTGGGGGCAGCCATCGCCCCTGACTCGGATCTGCTGATCGAACATGTGGGCATCAACCCTACACGCACGGGTGTCATTGACATCCTCAAGCTGATGGGGGCGGATATTACCCTGGAAAACACCCGTGAAGTGGGGGGTGAGCCGGTGGCGGATATCCGCGTGCGCGCCAGCCAGCTTCACGGTATCGAAATTCCCCCAGAGCTGGTACCTCTGGCCATCGATGAATTTCCGGTACTGTTCGTTGCCGCAGCGGTGGCTCAGGGCACAACGGTATTGCGGGGTGCGGAAGAGCTGCGGGTAAAGGAGTCCGACCGGATTCAGGTGATGGCCGATGCCTTGCGTACCCTGGGTGTGGATGCTCAGCCTACGCCGGATGGGATGATTATTCATGGAGGCAAACCCTTTCAACCACAGCATGGGCGTATCGACAGCCACCATGATCATCGCATCTCCATGGCCATGGCCATTGCCGGTTTACGCGCCCCAGGTGAAGTGGTGATCGATGACTGTGCCAATGTGGCCACTTCCTTTCCCACCTTTGTGCCATTGGCACGCAAAGCGGGATTGAACATCGAGGTGATGCCATGAAGCAGGTACCGGTCATCACCATCGACGGGCCGAGTGGTGTGGGCAAGGGCACACTGGCACAAAAACTGGTGGAGAAGCTGGGTTTTCACTTTCTCGACAGTGGTGCCATCTATCGGGCGCTGGCGTGGGGTGTATTGCAGCAAAACCTGGATCCGGAGGACACAGCTGCGGTGGTGGCCCTGGCCCGCGATCTGCCCGTGCGTTTCGAGGCCGGCCGGATCTGGTTTGCGGACACGGATATCACCACGGCGATCCGCACCGAAGGGGTGGCTGCCATGGCGTCTAAAGTGGCGGCCATCCCCCAGGTGCGGGAGGCCTTGCTGGCGCGTCAGCGGGACTTTGTCCAATCCCCCGGCCTGGTGGCCGATGGGCGGGATATGGGAACCGTGGTCTTTCCCGAAGCACAGGTCAAGCTGTTTCTGGATGCCAGCGCACCCGTGCGGGCGCAAAGGCGTTATAACCAGTTGATAAATCAAGGGGTTGATGCTAACATTGATCAAATTGTACGGGAGATCGAGGCGCGGGATGACCGTGACCGTAACCGTACAGTGGCGCCACTGAAACCGGCAGAAGATGCCTTTGTCATTGACACCAGCCATCTGAGCCTGGATGAAGTGGTGGCGCAGGCGTGTGAAGTGATGCGCGCCAAAGGGATCAATTGCTGATCCACAATTTCAATAACTCTTTTTAAGTTATTGATTAAAAAGAGCTTTATGGCTCTTTTTTCTTTTTTGTTTTATCCATTGTCGCTTAATGCGTTGAATGGGCGGGCTGGATTGGGGCTGGCCTGAATGTGAACTGAACCGCTTTAACCTTCGGCACCCCAAAGGGAAGGGATAAGCGGCTGGAAACTTAAAACTGGTAGACCATCCATGAGTGAATCATTTGCAGAACTATTTGAACAATCCCTTCAAGAAGATAAATTCAAAACCGGCACACTGGTTGTTGGCCGGGTCGTAGGCATTGACAAGGAATATGTCTGGGTCGACGCGGGCATGAAGTCCGAATCCGCTATTCCCCGTAAGGAATTTGAAAACGAAAACGGCGAGCTGGACATCCAGGTGGGCGATGAAGTCGAAGTCTATGTGGACATGCTGGAAGACGGTTTCGGCGAAACGCGCCTGTCTCGGGAAAAGGCCAAGCGCGCCAAGACATGGGACCGTCTCGAAGCGGCCATGGAAAACAACGAAACCATTCAGGGTCGTGTTACCGGCAAGGTTAAAGGGGGTCTGACCGTTGAAATCGATGGGGTGCGGGGCTTTTTGCCGGGTTCACTTGTGGATATCCGTCCAGTGCGCGATTTCGGCTTCCTGGAAGGCAATGATGTGGAGCTGAAGATCGTCAAGCTGGACCGTAAGCGCAACAATGTGGTTGTTTCCCGTCGCGCTGTGATCGAGGAAGAGTACAGCGCTGACCGTGAAGAGCTGTTGAAGCAACTGAAAGAAGGTGCGGTGCTGAAGGGCATTGTCAAGAACCTGACCGATTACGGTGCCTTCATCGACCTGGGCGGCATCGATGGTCTGCTACATATTACTGATATGGCGTGGCGCCGCGTTAACCACCCGTCCGAGCTGTTGAACGTGGGCGACGAAGTGGAAGTGATGGTGCTGAAGTACGATCAGGAGAAAAACCGCGTATCCCTGGGGCTGAAGCAACTGCAGGACGATCCATGGAAGGATTTGGTGGCTCGTTATCCCATTGGCACGGAAGTGGATGGACGCGTGGCCAATATCACCGACTATGGTGCCTTTGTGGAGATCGAGGACGGTATCGAAGGGCTGGTGCATACCTCCGAGTTGGATTGGACCAACCGCAATATCCATCCGTCTAAGGTGGTCAAGCTGGGCGAGCAGGTGAAAGTGAAGGTGCTGGATGTGGATCAGGATCGTCGCCGCATCAGCCTGTCTCTGAAGCAGACCCAGCCGAATCCCTGGGAAGAGTTCGCTAAAAATCACAGTAAGGGCGAACGAATCAAGGGACAGATCAAGTCCATCACCGACTTCGGTATCTTCATCGGTCTTGAAGGGGGGATCGATGGTTTGATCCACCTTAGCGATATTAGCTGGAACGAGCCGGGCGAAGAAGCGATCCGTAAGTTCAAGAAGGGCGAAGAGCTGGAGACCGTCATTCTGGCCATCGACCCTGAGCGTGAGCGGATTTCACTGGGTCTGAAACAGTTGGCCCAGGATCCATTCTCCACCTATATTGCGGAGCATGGCAAAGGCAGCATTGTTACCGGTACGGTGAAATCTGCCGACGATAAAGGCTTCATTGTTGAGCTGGCAGATGAGGTGGAAGGCTACCTGCGTAAATCCGAGCTGGATGAGAGCACGGCCAACCTGAAGGAAGGTGACACCGTCGAGGCGATGATCACCAATATCGATCGTAAGAATCGCAATATTACCTTGTCCGTGAAGGCGAAGGCCCAGAAGGAAGAGAAGGACGCGGTCAAGAGCTATACCGCTAAGCAGGAGAAGGCCGCCACCACCTTGGGCGACCTGCTCAAAGATCAGCTCAAGGGCTGATTGACACCTGCATGACACCGCGCGTTTGCGCGGTGGAAGCTCCTGCGGGGGCTTTCTCAAACCCGTGTTTGAGAAAGCCTCTTCAGAGATTGTCTTGTTTCTATTTTGTCTATTCCCTATGTTCAGCGTGAGGCATGCCATGACTAAGTCCGAATTGATCGAATCCTTGAGTCACAAGCTGGACCAGTTTACCCACAAGGACATTGAGCAGTCCGTCAATACGATTTTAGATACCATGATCGATGCCCTGGCGCACGGGCAGCGTATCGAAATTCGGGGTTTTGGCAGCTTTAGCCTGCATCAGCGCAAAGCCCGTTTAGGGCGCAATCCTAAAACGGGCGAGCAAGTCCCTTTACCAGCCAGACGTGTGCCCCATTTCAAGCCGGGTAAAGCCCTGCGGGAGAAAGTGAATGAATCACGTGCATTTACCGATATAATTCGCTGAATGCGTAAACTGATTTTCTGGATCCTACTGTTACTGTTTGCCACATTGGGCGTGGTGCTGGGTGTGATGAACCCCCACCCGGTTCAGTTTAATTATCCTGGTGGTTCGGTGCACTGGCCGTTATCTGTGCTGCTGGCGCTAGCCGTTACCGCAGGTATGGTAGTGACGGTGCTGTTCGCCAGTACTCAGTGGATGGTGTGGCGTTGGCGCCAACGACGCCTGCAACGCAAGCTGGCCCGCTGTGAAGCAGAGCAGGTGAAACTTCGTCAACGACTGGTGACGCAGCGTCAAGAGCAGATCACCCAAAGTACTCACCAATCACTGGTCAAGCCTCATGAATGAACCCCGTCTAATTGTCGCTTTAGACTTCAATCTCCCTGAAATGGCGTTAGATTTGGCTGCGGCATTAGAGCCCAACCTGTGTCGCTTAAAAGTGGGCAAGGAACTGTTTACCCGGGGCGGTCCTCAACTGGTGGAAACTTTGCAGCAGCGGGGTTTCGATATCTTTCTGGATCTGAAGTTTCATGACATTCCCAACACCGTTGAAAAGGCAGTACGTGCAGCGGCCGACTTAGGCGTGTGGATGGTGAATGTCCATGCCTTGGGAGGGCCACGCATGTTGGCAGCCGCTAAAGCGGCGCTAGACGATGTTGCAGCTCCCCCAAAATTGATTGCGGTAACCATTCTCACCAGTATGGGTCAAGCTGAATTGGCAGCTGTGGGTCTGCCGGGGCACGCGCAGGACAATGTACTGCGCTTGGGGAAGTTGGCGCAGCAGGCGGGTTTGGACGGTGTGGTTTGCTCTGCGCAGGAGGCGGTACTGCTGAAACGCCAGTTAGGGGATGATTTTGTCCTGGTTACCCCGGGCATACGCCCCGCTTGGGCGGCAAAAGGAGATCAAACCCGCATTATGACCCCTGCAGAGGCGCTGGCGGCTGGCAGTGACTATCTGGTGGTCGGGCGCCCCATCACCCAGGCCCATGACCCCCTCGAAGCGCTACAACGGGTTGCCAATGAAATGCAACAGGCCAGTTGTTAGGTTAAATGTCAATTTTTACCCTATTTCGTTGTTTTTAGGCCTTTTTCCCGTATAATCCCTTCTTTTTCAGGCTGCTTGTTGGCAGCTTGAAAAATTTAGGGGGACCCCCTGTAAAACCCTTGCCTTACCGCCGACCGGCTTTGTGCTGGGCGGTTGGAAGGCTCATTTGATCGTTCAATGAACCATAAGGAGAAAACCATGCGTCATTACGAAATCGTACTGATGGTGCATCCCGATCAGAGCGAGCAGGTGCCTGCTATGGTCGAGCGTTACCGTCATCTGATCGAAGAGAAGGGTGGCAAGATCCACCGTCTAGAAGACTGGGGCCGTCGTCAGTTGGCTTACCTGATCGATAAAGTTCACAAGGCGCACTATGTATTGATGAACATCGAGTGTGACAATGACACCTTGAAAGAGCTGCAGAACCTGTTCTACTACAACGACGCTATTCTGCGTGATCTGATTATCCGTCGTGATGAGGCGATCACCACGCCTTCTCCGTTGAACAACGATAAAGCCGCTTAAGGAGTCTGACGATGGCAAGAAGTTTTGGTCGTAAGAAATATTGCAAATTCTGCGCAAACGGCGTGACTGAGATCGACTATAAGGATCTGGATACGCTGAAGTCCTACATTACAGAAACCTACAAGATCGTGCCCAGCCGGATTACCGGTACTTGTGCCAAGCATCAGCGCATGCTGAGCAATGCCATCAAGCGTGCCCGTTATCTGGCGCTGATCCCCTACACTGATCAGCACAAGTAAAAAAGTATAGGGAACGGCAAGCGTGCTCTTTCTCGCCCGCTATGTGATGCAAGGCCCTAAAGAGGCGTTTATTACTGTCGCCTCGCTGAGCGTGCTGACCTTGTGGCTGGCACCGGTGGGCTTTCTGTTGGGTGCAGCCATTGCACTGGTGACATTGCGCGTGGGCATCAAGGAAGGCGCGCAGGTATTGGGTGTTGCCGCATTGGTACAGCTGCTATTGGCGTGGGCGACAACGCAAAACATCTGGCTGGCGGTGGTGGGTGTGGTTGAATTCATGCTCCCTGCCTGGGTGCTGGCCAGTGTATTGCGGACCACAGGCAGCCTGGCGACGATGATTCAGCTGGTGATCTGGCTGGTCGGCACCCTGGTGATTGGGTTTCATCTGGTCGTGGATGATCCTATCGGTTGGTGGCAGCAACTGTTTACCACCCTCTTTGCGCCGGCGATGGAGCAGGCGGACATGCATGTGCCTGAGAGTACCTGGGCGCAAGTGGCCCAGTTGGCCACCAGTATGCTCGCCATGTCCATGGTTATTCTGTGGGTGTCGATGGTGCTGTTTGCGCGCTGGTGGCAGAGTCTGCTTTATGCCCCGGGGCGATTTCAGCAGGATTTTCACCGCCTGAGTCTTCCGCGGCAGTTGGCATGGTTGACTGGGATCGTGGCCCTGGCAGGGCTGCTGATCGGCCCCCAGCAGCACGGTTTGATTTCGGATCTATTCGCCGTGCTCTCTGCTGGGTTAATGTTTCATGGCTTGGCTGTGATCCATGCCCTGGTGGAACGTCGCCAGATGAGTACCAACTGGCTGATAGCCACCTATGTTTTGCTGTTGCTGTTCCCGCAGATGATTTTGCTGTTGGCGTTGATTGCGCTGTTTGATATCTGGATGGATCTTCGTCAACGATATGCACCGCCTATAAATGAGGAATAGACCATGAACGTTATTCTGTTGGAAAAAGTACAAAACCTAGGTGAACTGGGTGATGTGGTTTCCGTCAAGCCGGGTTATGCCCGCAACTATCTGATCCCGCAGGGCAAGGCTAAGCCGGCCACACCTGATAACCTGGCAGAGTTTGAAGCCCGCCGTGCGGAACTGGAGCGTCTGGCGGCCGAGCAATTGGCGGCAGCGCAGGCTGACTATGAGAAGCTGCATGGTCAGGTATTTACCATTACAGCGACGGCTGGGGATGAAGGCAAGCTGTTCGGTTCCGTGGGCACCCACGATATTGCTGAGAAGCTGGGTGAAGCGGGCTTCCAGGTGGAGCGTAAACAGGTGCGCATGCCGGAAGGCGCCATCCGCCACGTGGGTACTTATGAAATCGATGTGGCGCTGCACCCGGATGTGGTGGCCACCATCACGGTGGATGTTCAGCCGGAAAATCAGGCCTGATTCACGGTCTGGTCTGTCCGATCAGAGAAAAAGCGGCCGTTGGGCCGCTTTTTTCGTTCTAAAATATGTCACATGAACCAGACAATCTCTTTTCCTGCCCCGCAAGATGATGCCAGCCTGAAAGTACCCCCCCATTCGCTCGAAGCGGAGCAGTCCGTGGTGGGGGGACTGATGTTGGAAAATGCTCAGTTTGAAGAGGTCGCCGCCATCATTCATGCGGATGACTTTTATGTGGGCGCGCACCGCACGCTGTTTGAAGCCATCACAACCTTGCATGAAAAAGGACGGCCCTATGATGCCATCAGTGTGGTGGATTTTCTTGAATCCACCCGACGGTTGGATGAGATAGGCGGTAAAGCTTTTGTGGTGGCGTTGCTGAAGAATATTCCCAGCAGTGCCAATCTGCTCTACTATGCCGGCATCGTGCGCGAAAAGGCCATTCTCCGCCAGTTGATCGGCGCAGGCAACGAGATTGTGGAGATGGCTTATTTCCCTGATGGCAAAACAGTGCGTGAAGTGCTGGATGTGGCTGAAACGCGCATCATGGCCATTGCAGAACATGGTGCTGATAAGGAGCGGGATTATCAAAGCATTGATGTGCTCCTGGCTAAGGCGCTGGAGAAAATTGAAACCCTGTATGAGTCCGACAGCCCCATTACCGGGTTGCCGACCCATTACAAGGACTTGGATGAGTTGACAGCCGGTTTGCAACCGGGAGATCTGATTATTATCGCCGGGCGGCCGTCGATGGGGAAGACCACTTTTTCCATGAATATTGCCGAAAATGTCGCCACTCTGGGCAAAATGCCGGTGGCCATCTTCAGTCTGGAGATGCCCGGAGAGCAGTTGGTGATGCGCATGATCAGCTCCATTGGGCGTATTCCTGCTAACCGGATCCGTACCGGTAAGCTGCAGAGTGAGGATTGGCCTAAACTGAACCGCGCCATCGCCATTTTGGACGAGGCGGCGCTCTATATTGACGATACCCCCGCCTTGAGCGTTAATGACCTGCGCGCCCGGGCCCGCCGCATTGACAAGGATATCCGCGATCGCCAACGCAAGGCCGCACTGGATGCAGGTAAAAGTGAAGAGGAGGCGGAAAACGCCATCACAGGGCTGGGGCTGATTGTGATCGATTATTTGCAGCTAATGCGGGGTTCGGCGAATGTGGAGAATCGGGTCAATGAGATTTCGGAAATATCCCGGGGGCTCAAGGCGCTGGCCAAGGAGCTGAATATTCCGGTTATTGCCTTGTCTCAGTTGAACCGCTCTTTGGAACAGCGCCCGGATAAACGGCCGAAGATGTCGGATCTGCGTGAATCGGGCGCCATTGAGCAGGATGCAGACCTGATCATGTTTATCTATCGGGATGAGGTGTATAACCGGGATACGGAGAAGAAGGGGGTTGCTGAAATCATCATTGGCAAGCACCGTAATGGCCCGATTGATACCGTGCTGATGACCTTTATTGGGGAGTACACCCGTTTTGAAAGTTATGCCCCTCAGCAAGCGGTTGAGGAGGGGGCCTATTTCTAATGCGCCCCTGCAAGATCCGGCTTTCTCGCGCCGCCCTGCAGCATAATTTTGCGCTGATCAAGGCCTATGCTCCTCAGTGTCGTATCTGGGCAGTGGTCAAAGCCAACGCCTATGGTCATGGATTGCGCTTTGCTGCTGAGACCCTGGCGGATCGGGCCGACGGCTTTGCAGTGGCCTGTGTGGAAGAAGCGGAATCATTGCGCGCATTAGGATTGGCGCAGCCGATTTTACTGTTGGAGGGGCTGTTTTCCCCACAAGAGGCGCAGACGGCCCGATCTTTACAATTGGAGCTGGTGATTCATCGTTATGAACAACTACAGTGGTTGGTCGAGTGCGATGCGGATTACCCCTGGCGTCTGTGGGTCAAACTGGATACGGGGATGCATCGGTTAGGCTTTGCCTGGTCAGATAGCAAAGTCCTTATTCAACGGCTACGTAAGCTGTTGCCACGGGCACAGGTGCATGCCTTGAGCCATTTGGCCTGCGCCGATGAAGAGAATGACAGGTTTACCCCCATCCAGATTGAGCGTTTTGAGCGCGCCACAGTGCCATGGGCAGCGCAGCGTTCCTTGGCCAATACGGCTGGATTGATCCGCTATCCTAACAGCCATTATGACTGGGTGCGTCCGGGTATTGGACTCTACGGCGCCACGGATTTGTTGCGGCAACGGCAGGCGGTCATGCACTTTTTGAGTGAGGTGATCGCCATTAAACAGGTTGGCGCAGGCGAGGGGGTGGGCTATGGATTGGATTGGGTGGCTGGACGGCCCTCAATTTTGGCCGTAGTGGCCGCAGGCTATGGCGATGGCTATCCGCGCCATACGGCGTCGGGCACGCCGGTCTGGTTGGCGGGTGCAACGGCCCCCATTGTGGGGCGCGTGTCCATGGATATGTTGTGTGTGGATATCACTGACCATCCGGCAAGAGATGGCATTCAACCGGGTGAGTCGGTGGAGTTGTGGGGGGATCAGGTGTCGGTCACGCTGGTTGCTCAGCAAGCCGGTACCATCGCTTATGAATTGTTGTGTGCCATTACGGAGCGTGTCCATCGTGAAGAAAGTTGAAATTCTCTCCACCCGACGCGTCTATGACGGTTTTTACAAGGTCGATGAGCTACAGGTGCGCTTTACCCGCTTTCAAGGGGGGTGGTCACCCATCCTGTGTCGTGAACAGTATGGCCGTTTTGAAAAGGTTGTAGCAGTGGTGATTTACGACCCTGAAGCGTTGACAACGCTTTTGGTGGAGCAGTGTCGCATTGGTCCATTGAGCTATTGGCAGGATGAACGCGCCTGGTTATTGGAGCCGGTGGCGGGTCATGCGGATACAGGGGAATCACTGGAGGATGCTTGCCGCCGGGAAACAAGAGAAGAAGCCGGTGTGGAAATCCGCAATTTGGAATATGTGAACATGTTTTTCCCCACACCAGGCGGTGGCCGTGAGCGGTTGTATGTGTTTGCAGCGCAGGCTGATCTATCTCGAGTTCCCTTATTGGGTGGGCATGCTGAGGAAGGTGAGGATATCAAGCTGCATGTACTTTCCTTTGAGGAGGTGGCGCGGCGTTTGCAGGCCGGTCAGTTCAATGTGGCCAGTACCTTGATCGGCATGAACTGGTTGATTTTCCAGAAGTGGCCGCAGTTGAATGAAAAAAGGCCGCGAATGCGGCCCGATAATCAATCTTGAATTTTGAGCTGCTCAAGGGTATAGCCTTGGCTCAGCAAGGCGGTAACCCACTTGGGCTGACGACCACGACCCGTCCAGGTTTCACTGGGATTATTGGGGTTGCGGTATTTTGGGGGAACGGGGCCGCGGGTGCCCCCGGAACGCCCACCTTTAAGGCCATATTTTTCGATCGCCTGTTGAATCAGATGGATGACCTCGGAGGTTTCCATCATACGATCCTTGGCCAGCAACTGAATTTGCTTTGCCAGATCACGGATTTCCGTAGAGGAGACTTTCAGGCGTTTTTGTTTAAGCGCTTCCAGCCGCTCCAATTCCCGCTGTAGGCGACGCAACTCCATGCGCTTTTGTCGGGTAAGGGCTTCAATATCATTAATATCGTTCATAGACAACCTCACATTTTTGTTTTTATTTATAAAACGCTTGCCACTTTTATTTTAAAAGGAACCAGGCTTTTTGGCAAATGCTACAAGACAAAAAATCAACATAGGGAAGGGGAATATGAGCAGGTTATCTCTGTTTATTTATGGACGTTTGCATCCCCGCATTCACCGGTGGTTGAATGGGGCAGGATTTTGTGCCGCAGTGGGCTGGTTGTACTATGCATTAGTTTATAAGCAGTTTATCAATCGGTTTATATCGGGAAACCTGCAGTTTCTGGATATTCTACTGGGGCTGCCGCTGGTGATCGCCCTGGCGCCGGTGATTTATGCGCTCATTTACTGGTCCGTCAAGTGGGCGGTTATTTTGCTGTATCCTCAAGGGATATCCATGCCTGTGGATGAGAATAAAAATGATTAAGCGTTTGGTCTCTCTCGCCTGGCCGTTGTTTTTGGCACAATTGGCTGTCACCGGTATGGCGGTAACGGATACGATTGTGGCTGGCTGGGCGGGTACCCATGAGTTGGCTGTGGTGGCGGTCGGCGCAAATCTTTTGCTTCTGGGCATCATGTTTGTCTATGGTGTGCTGCTGATCCTTTCACCTCAAGTAGCGGAAATGCGTATTACTCAACCGGATTTCCTGCCGGTGCTGCTGCAGCAAGGCATGATTGTCGGTGTTGGGGCCGGCGTGTTGGCTTGTCTGATCATAATCGTAATGTTGAAAATCGTCCCTTTTTTTGTTAATGAAGTATTGCTAGTGGGTATTACTCAATATTTACTGTTTGGCTTGCCTGCTTTGATTTTGGCAGGGGTTTACTTTGCCTTACGCCTTTTCTGGGAAGGGCTGCATTTTACTCATTGGACGGCATTTGTCAGTATCCTGCTGTTTCTTGTCAATATCCCGTTGGACTGGTTTTTTGTTATTGAAATGAATCTGGGCGGTGCAGGGTGTGCGCTGGCCACATTGGTTTCATTTATCATTGCAATTGTTATCTCCTTTATTTTGTTTAAGCAAAAAGCTGAACTTAGGCCTATGTTGGATCGACTGTATCCTTTGAAGCTGCATCGGTCTGTTTTAACTCGAATGGTTCGGTTAGGCTTGCCTGCTTCATTGGCACTGCTTAGTGAAGTGAGCCTATTTATGTTGCTGGCGCTGTTGATTGCCCCATTTGGTGTGGTGGCATTGGCAGGGCACCAGATCGCCATCAATATCACCTCGGTACTGTATATTTTGCCATTCAGTTTATCCTTGGCACTGGCCATTGAGGTGGGCCGCTTGCAAGGACAGGGTAATCGTCAAGCGTTGGTACGGTTGATGAAACGGGGGATGGTCTTGTCATTGGTGGTGGGTATGGGGTTAAGTATTCTTACTTATCTACTCCATGAGCGCTTGCCGATGGCATTTACCCACGATGATGCCGTACGTCAAATGGCGAGCACATTGCTCTTGTTTGCCGCGGCCTATCAGGTGGCCGATGCCTTGCAAATGGGCAGCGCCGGTATTCTGCGCGGGTTAGGCGATACGCGCTGGATTATGGGGGTTACCCTGATCAGCTACTGGGTCGTTGGGATACCGTTGGGTGCCTGGCTGGCCTGGAGCATGGCCTGGCAGGCGGCCGGTTATTGGGTAGGGGTGGTGGTTGCCTTGACCCTTGCCGGGGTGTTGCTAGCCATGCGTGTTAGGACTCAGGCTCATCGTTTGACTTGAAGGCGCGGTAGAGGCCATAGACGATCAGACCGACAACAATGACTATGATTGCTGTCATACCCAAGGTCATAAAGGAGGCTTTGAGAACATGTTCACCGGTGATGGAATACATTGGCTACCTTTCCTTAAAGTAAGTTTATAATCTTACCTGAATATTGCGCTAAGGCGGCGTGCGGTGTAATAACTTTTTGGTCAAGCCTTATAGCCGTTTTGTGGTGATTTTATTAAGGGATATTTTATACGCTGCCCGCCTCCAGCCCAGGTCCTGGCGGTTTTTCGCTCGCATGTAAAGTTGTCGTTCCCTACGATGATTTTTGCGTCAGAGTAGCGCAGCGTGGCTGTAAAGAGCGTCACCCTCAGGAGTCTTTGTGTAATATGCGAGTTGACCAGTTATTTTAGCGTGCCTTTTATGAATCAAACAGCCTCCAGCAAGTTCGAGCAAGAACGTCAGCGTATTTTGGCAGAAATTGAAGCCCGGGCATTGCAACAGGGGGGAGAGCTGACGCTCCAGCAATGGCTGAAAGCGGCAGAAGAGGTGATACCTGATGATAAAGTTCGTGCTGAGGAGACGGAGGATGCCATCGTATCGCTGTCAGAACCGGTCAAGCGGCTTCGTCGGTCCAAGTCGTCCAGTATAAAGACACCGAATGATACCCCCATGAACCAAAAAAAGGAAGCAGGTATGAATACTTCACAGCCACAGCATTCCGAACCTTCCCGTAAGAACATTTTTTATACCTTGTTCATCAGTGTAATTTTTGTGGTTTTGGCGCTGGCTGCAGGCGGCATGGCCTATGTCCATATCGATCGCCAGTTGCAGATGGTCAGCCAAAGCACAGAGCAGTTGCAAAGCCTATTGAAGCAGGTTGAACAGCGTCTCAGTACACTGGAGCAACAGGGGATGGTTCAGAATGATGCGAACCTGACTGATGTCTTGCGGCGTATTGAGGCTTTGGAGCACGCTGTGCTGCAAACACCCGGCAAAAAGGGAGCAACTGTTTCAGAGCAGGTGAAGGCAGAGTTGAGCGAGGCCAATGTCATTACCGAAGCGGTGTTGGATGCGAAGTTGGAGCGCTTTAGCCAGCGTATAGAGCAGGCGATTGATAAACGCTTTATCACGATCTTATCCCAGATCAAACACTTACGTAGCCAGCAGCCGACCCAGCCGACCCAGACGACGGATGCGGTGTCAACTCAATCCAGTGCTGTTAAAGAAAATCCGACGGCTGAGATAAATGAACCGACCCCGCCTGTCGTACCTGAGCCGGTTGCTGCTTCAACAAACCAGGACAGTTTGTCCCAGGCGGGAACCTCCTTATTGCCGGATGAAATTTGGCTGACCAACCAGTCACCAAGTCATTGGACATTACAGCTGGCCAGTGTGTTGGATCAGGATAGTTTGGAGCAGCTAAAGCGGAGCAAGGGCTTAAGTGATGCACGCATTGTGCGGCAAAAGCGTTCGGGGCGTATGTTCTATGTACTGATTCTGGGCAACTATGCAGATCGGGCAGAGGCGAAGCGTTATGCCCAGGATGTTAAGCGCCGTACAGGGATCAACCCGTGGGTCCGACCGGTACGAGATCTGCAGAAAAACTTACCTGTTTCATGAAGCATCCTCTGGACGGCAACGGGGGAGGGTGATTTGAAAAATCACCTGGTCCTCAACTTGTTGGGCGATGATCTGCCCATGGTGAAATTCCGTGATCAAGCGGGCAATATAGAGCCCCAGGCCAAGATGGGGGCGTCTATTTTCCTGTGCTGGGCTGCGCAAGCTGGTCATACCGTTGAAGATCTGTTCAGCATTTAGAGCCTGGGGTAACTGTCCTGGATTGGACACTTCGATAATGGCCGCCTCCCTGTTCGCTGATAGAGTAACGGTGACCGTGCCGTCCTGGCTGAAGTCCATGGCGTTTTCAATCAATTTATCTAAAGCCTGCTCCAAGAGGAAGCCATCACCACAAACCCAGATGGCATTGGATTCGTTCATGTGAATCTGTAAACGCGGGCCATAACGCTCCTGCTGCGCATGGAAATAAGCCCGCAGCATTTCATCCAGTCGGTAAGGGTGGGGGCGGGTCTGTTCGATGCTTTGTTCAATGCTGCCGGCTTCGCTGAGCGCATTGAGAATATACTGCAGTTGCTCAACCCCGCGTTGGGCCTGGTCCAGGTACGGCGTGAGGGCGCCGGTCTGTTTCAATCGCTGCAGGCTGAGGTGCAAGCGGTTGAGTGGATTATGCAGTTCATGGCGTAACGCCTTGGGTAACTGGCGCAGATAGGTTTCGTAGTGTCGTAGCGCCTGTAGTAATTCGTGGATCTGATGACGCAGTTGATCCACTTCGTCCTGTTGCCAGAGGGGGGTTTGGGTATCTGAGAAGTTCTGCAGCCGATGACGTTTGGGGTCAAAAGCATGGGCGACATCCTGTTGCAGGCGGCGAATGCGGTTGGACAGAGTGATGGCATAAAAGCCGAATGCGCTGATAAGAAGGAGAATGACCAGCGTGCCGATACCGACGATATGGTAAAAGCGTTTGAGGCGCGGGCCGAACAGGCTATCCACTCGCTGTTCCAAAACGATGCCACCTTGGAACTGATTATGCAGATATAGTGGTGTCGCTGACATCAAGGAAATCGGTCGGCCCTGATCGTCAAAGCGAAAGCGCTGGGCCGTGGCGCCTTGGAGTACTTGGCGAATGAGCGATTGTTCTGGATCAGATTCAAAAGGAATAAGGTAGGGCAATGTGTGGGGAAAAAGGTTGTGGATCAGTCGGATGGTCGTTTTGCCAATCCATTCGAAAGGCGCCTCGCTAAAACGGGTTTGTTCTTGTTGGGGCGCCAGGCGTCCAATGACATAGGTAGTGTTTCCCTGTTGATTGACGATCCAGAGGGTTGATCGGCTGAGATCCAGGTGGTGTAACTGTCGCGTCGGGTTGCCTTGAAAAATCTGCATGGACCACAAATCGGGTCGATTTTCCAGAATCAGGGCTAGATTTTGCACGGTTTGGGACTGTTGAATAATCTGCTGTTCCAGCAACTGTCGATTGAAGTCTAAAGCCAACCGATAAACCAGTAAAGGAAAGAACAGCAATAAGATCAACAGCAGCAGAATACGGGTGCGAATAGACAGAAGCATTAGCTGGACTTTTCATCCCGGGTACGCCAGCTATAGCCGCGGCCATATTCATTATGAATCAGGTTGAAGTCCGGGTCGACTTTGCGAAAGGCATTGCGGATACGGCAGATATGGGTGTTGATGGTATTGCGTTCGACCACGCCTTGGGTAGCTTCTTTCAGTTGGTCATAAGTGACTACACGGTTGCGTCCTGCTTCGGCAAACTGGCGTAACATTTCGAACTCTGTCGCGGTCAGATGAAGCGGTTTGCCTTTCCATTGCGCCTGCAGGTTTTCCGTATCCAATATGAGATCATCTATTTTTGTCCGGGGAACTGCGTGACGGGTGAGTTTAAGTAAATTATTTATTTTTGCAATTAATATATTGATATTAAAAGGTTTTGGTAAGTAGTCTATAGCACCAAGGGCGTGGCCGGTCATAATGTCGTATTCATCCTGGCGCTCGGATAGGAAGATAATGGGTGAAGAAAAACCGTTCTTTTGCAGACTGCGCGCCAGGTCAAAACCGCCGTCCCGTTCTCCTTCGAGAATAATATCGGCAACCAGCACATCCACAGGTGTACTCTGCAACGCAGATTCCGCTTGCTGCCGATTTTGCAAGCTCAGTACCCTAAACCCTGCTTCTTGCAGCGCTTCTTCCAGGGGGCGACGCTGTAGGGGATCGTCTTCAACCAAGGCAATGGTGGCGGTGGCGGGCTTCATCGACTGCTCCTTGCTTTTAAGTAGTTGAGCCGTTTTCGTTCCGATGAGGCAGGAATACCCATGGCCTCGCGGTATTTGGCAATGGTGCGTCGGGCGACCTTGATACCCTTATCCTCCAGCATCTGCATGATTTTGTTATCGCTCAGGGGTTTGCGGGGATCTTCGCCATCAATGAATTCGCGGATGTAGGACTTAATGGCGGTGGCGGATTGCTCATCTTCTCCCTGCTGGCTGATTCCAGCGCTAAAGAAATATTTCAGCTCAAAGGTGCCGCGGGGTGTTTGGATAAATTTTTGATTGGTGGCACGGGAGATGGTGGACTCATGTAAATTAAGCGCTTCGGCCACTTCCCGTAGCACCAGAGGCTGCATCCCTCTTTCACCTTCTTCAAAGAAACGCTTTTGTCGTTCGACAATAAAGCGAGCAACCCGCAAAAGGGTTTCACCCCGGTGATGAAGGCTTTTGATCAGATTACGCGCCTCATTAAGCTTTTCCTTGAGTATGGCGGCTTGCTTATCGTCTTGAATACGTTGCGTTAGCTCAATGTATTCGTTGTTTAAACGCAGACGCGGGTAGGCGTCTGGATTAAGCTCCAGCTCCAATCCGTCTCCTCGGCGGTGAAGGAGTAGATCAGGAATCACATAGCTGCGTTCAATGGGAGCGTAGGCACGACCGGGGCGGGGATCAAAGGATTGAATGTAATGAATCAGTTGGTCAAAACCAGCATCGTCCAATTGATAACGCCGTTGAATGCGTCGGTACTGGTGGGTGGCCAGCAATGGGAAATGGTTTTCAATCAAATCCAGTGCTTGAGCATGTAGCTTTGGTGTGACTTCATCCAACCTGGGGTCGGCATGTAGTTGCAGCAGAAGGCACTCACGCAGGTCGCGTGCCCCCACGCCCGTCGGATCAAACTCCTGTACAGTGGCCAGAACCCGTTCAATATCCGTTTCGGAAACTGGCGTATCCAATTGTCGACTGATGGCTTCGGCCAGCGATGAAAGGGGCACCTGAAGATAACCATCCTCATTAATTTCATCGATCAGAAACTCAGCAATGGCTTGATCTTGTTCATTTTTCCAGGGATAGATTTCTACCTGCCAACGCAGATGATCATGCAGATTTTTTTCTTCAGAGGTGTAATTTTCCGGCGCTGTGTAATCATCGTTATTGACTATGCCATGCGCGGTAATTGGACCGATCGTCTCGATATCTTGCCAAACATCTTGCCATTCACTGTCGGTCTCCAGTTCATCAGGCAGCGCCTCAGAAGGTGAATCAGGTGCGCTTTCTTCAGGCTCATCTGAAACAAGGTCTTTATCTGGCGCATCCGGCTGATCTTGCTCGAGAGAAAGTACGGGTATAGTTTCTTCCTCCAGCTCCAGAAATAAATTTTCCTCCAAGGTCTGCGCCACCAACTGTTGTAAATCCAGCGCAGAGTGCTGAAGGATTTTGATGGACTGTTGAAGTTGGGGTGTTAGCTTGAGCTGCTGGCTCTGGCTGACATTAATATGCATGCCCGGCGTAAGCGCCATAACTGCTGAACCTGTATAAGTTTTCTTTGCTATATATAATAGACTAAATTGTAGAATTTGTGGTTTTCAGAGGAGGAAAATAATGACCATGAAAGAAGAGTTGGCACAGATTTTGTCTGAAATGCCAGATGACGCTAGTTGGGACGATCTGCTCAAAGCGCTGTATCGTTGGAAAAAAATCACCTATGGTATGAATGACGAGGAGCTGGCAATGGAAGCACCATTGCCTGAAAGTGAAGTCAACGCCATTGTGGCACGGGTGATTTCCGCCAGTTCTATCCCAGATGATATGCGCAATACCAAGCGTTATAAGCCGGGCAATTATGTCACCTTGGGAATGGCATCCGGTGTGGTGGCAGTCCTGTTTGCCATGGTTTTTCCGCCCTTGTCATGGCTGGCTGCCGGCGTTGCCGGGATCGCAGGTATCATCGGTGCTGTCCACAAAGAAGAGAAAGCCTGGGTGCCCATTTTATTGGCTGTGGTGTCCTTGTTGCCTATGGTATTTATAGCCGGTTCCAATGGGTAATGCTTTTCATTATTGTTAGTTGTTGATAGGCCTGCGTGTTGATCTACACCAGGCCTCTTTCTCTTGCTACTAGATTCGCATAATTTGTATTATGTTAAATTATACTGATTAATTAATCGGTTTCTCGGTTTCGAGTCACACAGCCTCTTAGGACCCTGCTTCTTTCTTCATTTGCTGAGGATGCGCGATCTATCACGATGCTGTCGCACTCCTCATTCCTCCTGCTCGATATTGGGTTATGGCGTCTTAGTCTTACTTAATGGCTTCTTACCCGAGTAGCGCTATCTGGATGCTTTTTCGTGCAGTTTGTCATAGGAACAATTACTAAATGTGGAGAAGCAACGATTTTACAAATGCAAACGATTTGCAATAACACTAGCAATCTGCCATACTAGGCACTCATCCGACGGATCAGTCAGCTTTACTGATGTCCAGGAGTCTTTGTTGTACCTGTTGGGCACAACTTAACGCAAGGAGGCAATACATGCTGAATCGACTTATTATGCTCACGGCGATGTTCACCCTCGCTTTTTTCATTCCCGCAGCCCAAGCCGATGACACCCTGGTGGTCTACTCTGGCCGTAGTAAAGTGTTGGTTGACCCGCTGCTTAAGCGCTTTGAGGAAGAGACCGGCATTCGGGTGAAGATTCGTTATGGCCGGGATGCGGAGCTGGTGGCCGCGTTGATGGAAGAAGGTAAGCGCAGTCCGGCAGATGTATATTGGGGCAATACCTCAGGCGCTTTGGCCACACTTTCCCAGCAAGGCCTGTTTGCCCAACTGCCTGAGGATGTGCTCAATATCCCTAAAAGCTTTGTACCCCAAAGCAAGCGTTGGGTACCTGTCACCGTGCGTTTTCGTGTATTGGCCTATGCGCCATCGCGGGTTTCCAAGGAAAATTTGCCCGACTCTGTCATGGATCTGCCTAAGCTAAAGCAGTTCAAAGGTCGCATTGGATGGACACCCAACTATGGCAGCTTTCATGACTTTATCACCGGCATGCGCCAGGTTCATGGTGAAGAAGCCACCCATACCTGGCTGCGTGATATGAAAGCGCTGCAGCCCAAAGCCTACGCTTCAAATACGCCCATGCTCCTCGCTCTGGCATCCGGTGAGATCGATGTGGCACTTACCAACCACTATTATGTCCTGCGTATAGCCGACAAGGAAGGTGAGGATAAAGTGGCGACCCACCACTTCGCATCAGGTGATGTGGGTAATCTGGCTTTGGTAACCGGCGCGGGTGTGCTGGCCTCGAGCAAGAATAAGGAAGCTGTCCATAAACTGTTGCGTTTCCTGCTGTCCAATGCGGCTCAGGCATTTGCGGCCCGCACGATTCGTGAATATCCGGTGGTGCCCGGTGTCGAGATACCGTTAGGGTTACTTCCTTATGAGCAGATCGTCAAATTGGGCCCTGAACTGGATCCTGAAAAGCTGCGCGATCTGGATGGCACCCTGAATCTACTGCGTAAAGCAGGCATTCTGTAAATTCGCTGCCGATGACCTGCGCCCGACTGCCGCCTTTTTTTCTACTGGTGCCTGCACTTTTGGTGGCAGTAGGGGTCATTATCCCCCTTTTGTATCTGGTCATCCGCGCGTTTGAGGTTGATGCGCAAACGCTCTATACCATTGTTTTCCGCCAACGGCATCTTGAACTCCTGGCCAACACCTTGGGCCTCACCCTGGGTGTGCTCATCTTTGATCTGATATTGGCCCTGCCGCTGGCGTGGATCTTTTCCCGCACCAACTTTGCTTCGATGCGCAGCCTTGTTTTGATCGGCGCGCTCCCCCTAGCTGTACCCGCGTATGTCATGGCCTATGCCCTGCTCGGCCTTGGCGGTACGGATGGGATGCTGGCACAATTTACCGGCACTCCTATTCCCCGTATTTCCGGTTACTTTGGCGCCCTCCTGGCCCTTGGCCTGACCACTTTTCCCTATCTATACCTTAATCTACTGGCCGCCATGAATAAGCTGGATCCATCCCTTGAGGAAGCCGCCCGCTCACTTGGCCACCATCCCGCCGTGATCTTCGTGCGAGTGGTATTGCCTCAGCTCAAACCTGCATTTCTGGCCGGCGGGCTGCTTGTGGTTCTGCATGTGCTGGGTGATTTCGGTACAGTGAGTCTGATGCGTTATGAAACTTTCAGCTATGCGGTTTATCTGCAGTACGCTGCGGCCTTCGACCGCACCTATGCCGCCTGGCTGGCGCTCTGGCTGCTTGTCATCACGGGTACCTTTCTCTTTTTGGAATCTCGGATGCTTGGAAACGCACGGATTTTGCGCACCGCTGCGCGTCCAAGCCGCCACTACACTTTGTTGCAACTGCGCTGGACTGCCCCTTGGGTATTTATTTTTGTGGCAGCTGTAGGGCTAGCGGGAATAGGCGCACCTCTGGCCAGCGCGTTATACTGGCTCTATCAAGGACCCAACCCTCTTGATGGCCTCATGGAGGCAGGGGGTGCACTCATCCAGTCAGTCAGCGCGAGCCTGCCGGCCGCCCTGCTGGCCACCCTGCTTGCATTTCCTGTCGCCTACCTGAGCACACGCTACCCATCGCCGCCGACCCGATTGCTCGAGCGCATTGCCTATTTCGGTTACGCCACACCACCGATTGCCTTCGCGCTGGCTTTTGTCTTTTTCTCCCTGTGGGCGGTGCCCTTTTTGTACCAGACGCTTCTGCTATTGGTCATAGCCTATGCCTTGCATTTTATGGCTGAGGCCATTGGCCCCATACGCAGCGTGCTGCACCAAACGCCTGTACGGCTGGAAGAGTCTGCCCGCACTCTCGGGCGAACACCTTGGGGCGTCCTGCGTGGGGTGGTTATTCCCATCTTACGCCCTGGACTGATTGCCGCAGTGGCCTTCGTTTTCATGTCTGCCATGAAGGAGCTGCCCCTGACCTTCGTCCTCTCCCCCATCGGCTTCGATACCCTGGCCACCAATATATGGATGTACACTTCTGAGGCCATGTTCGCCCAAGCCGCGCCCCATGTACTGATCATCATTGTGGTATCCGCCGTATTTGTAAGATTTATATTGAGTTGGAAAGAGAAAGTATCATGAAAAATACCGTGCTTCGAGTGCGCAATCTGTATAAAAGTTATGCGGCCGACGCCCCGGCAGTCAATGGCGTCAGCTTCAGCGTAGGGCCCGGAGAGATTTTTGCACTCCTCGGCCCTTCAGGTTGTGGCAAAACCACCACCCTGCGCATCATCGCCGGATTTGAAACCCTTGACCAGGGTGAGGTCTGGCTTATGGGGCAATGCGTCAGCAGCCCAAAGCATGTCCTGCCACCGGAAAAACGGAATGTGGGCTTCGTCTTTCAGGACCTGGCGCTGTTTCCCCACCTGAGCGTATTGGAAAATGTTATTTTCGGTCTGCACCGCTTACCGTCCGACCAACGCAAAAAACGCGGTCTTGAAGTGCTGGAGATGGTCGGGCTGAGTGCATTGAAGGATCGCTATCCCAGCGAATTGTCCGGCGGTCAGCAACAGCGGGTTGCGCTGGCCCGCGCCATCGCGCCGCGACCGCCGATCATTCTCTTCGATGAACCCTTCTCCAGCCTCGATGCTGGCATGAAACAAGCCACCCGCATTGAGGTGCGCGCTTTGTTGAAAGAGAATGGCATCAGTGCAGTCCTGGTCACCCATGACCAGGAGGAAGCTCTATCGTTTGCAGACCGAATCGGTGTCATGCGCGCAGGCAAAATCGAACAGATCGGCACGCCTGAATCGGTCTATCACCGTCCCGCAACGGCGTTTGTGGCCCAATTCCTAGGGCGGGCCAACCTGCTCGAAGGCATGGCCGAAGGCCATGTGGCCCATACGCCTTTGGGCCGGATCAGGCTCAGCGAAGCAGCCCATGGCCCTGTACTGCTCTCCTTGCGACCCGAACATCTCGCCTTCTGCCCTCCCACCCACGCTGACGGCGTACACGGCAAAGTACTCGAACGCGCCTTCAAGGGACATGACACGACCTATCGGGTCGAGGTGGAAGGAGAATCCTACCTGGTGCATACCGACTATAGTTGCCTCTACCATCCAGGCGATGAAGTGTGCGTGGTGGTCAAGGAACCAGCGGTGGTCGTGGACAAGCGCAGTGATAAGGTTACCGACAGGCTGGAGC
>DQVN01000125.1 GCA_015661715.1 Sulfurivirga caldicuralii | reverse complement strand
GGGAACAAAACGCTACCTGAGAATGGACTTGTTGAGGGATTTTGATACAGCCGGGACTTACTAGTCATGAACCTGGAGTGGAAACACCGCCGAACAAATGTGCGAAAAATTCTGGACACTACCGCCAACTATCTGCACTATATGGAACATGCCCGGCATCAGTTTCTGTTGCATCACGGTATTGATTTTGCGCAGTTGGCGGCAAGTGGGGTGGATTTGATGTTGACGCGGGTGGAGGTGGATTTCAAGCGGCCTTTGCGTCCGGGTGATCGGTTCGCGGTGACGGTGGCCCTGCATCCAGTCTCTCGGTTGAAGGTCTGTTTTGCCCAGCAGGTGATTCGCTCGGATGGGCAGTTGATGGTCAGCGCCCGCAATATTGGCGTGGCGCTGAAACAGGGGCGGCCCTTTCGTTTTGAGCCGCTCCAGGCGCTGCTGTCATCCGCTGATGAGCGCGTTGCTGCGGAGGTCAGGCCGCAGGCGTAATGTCCAGGCGTTTGCCGCGGACGCGGATGCGGCGCATCTGTGCCAGCATATCCTGGGGTAGGTCGGCCGGCAGATCCACCAGGGTGTATTGGTTTTCAATGGTCAGATTACGGATCAGCCGCCCCGGCAGGCCGGTTTCATTGGCAATGGCGCCGACGATATTGCCCGGCTGGACACCATCTTGACGACCCACTTGCAGACGGTAGCGGCGCATGCCTGCACTCGGCTGGGCGGACTGACGGCGTCGGCTGCGGGCGTCAGGATCGTGATCCGCCCGACGGGGGCGTTCAGGCGTATCGCTCAGGAAGAAAGGGGTGTCGCCCTGGAGTTTTTTCGCTAAGCCGGCGGCTATCTCCAGGGCAGGAATATTGTGCGCCTGTTCCACTTCCGCAATGATGCGTTCAAAGAAGTCGATGCCTTCCTCTTGGGATAGTTCCACCAGCATGTCCTTGAATCGGCTGATGCGCTGGTTGTTGATGTCTTCAACACTGGGCAGTTGCATTGGCTGGATCTTCTGTCGCGTGGTGCGTTCGATAGTGGACAGCATGCGCCGCTCGCGAGGGGCGACGAACAGGATGGCCTTGCCAGAACGCCCTGCACGGCCGGTGCGGCCGATACGGTGGGTATAGGCTTCCGGATCGGTGGGGATGTCGTAGTTGACGACATGGGTAATGCGCTCCACATCCAGTCCGCGGGCGACCACGTCGGTGGCCACAAGAATGTCGAACTTGCCTTGTTTGAACTGGTTGACCAGGCGTTCCCGTTGCTGCTGGGGAATGTCACCATTGAGGGCGGCGGCTGAAAAACCGCGCGCTTCCAGCTTCTCGGCCAGCTCAACGGTGGCCACTTTAGTGCGCACGAAAATGATCATGCCGTCGAAGGGTTCAGCCTCCAGAATGCGGGTCAGTGCATCCAGCTTGTGCACGCCAGAGACGGGCCAGTACACCTGTTCGATGTTGGTGTTGGTCGCGGTTTTCTGTTTGATGATCACTTCTGTGGGTTGGTTGAGGTGAGCGCTGGCGATGCGGTGAACCGCCTTGGGCATGGTGGCGGAAAACAGCGCCGTCTGGCGGCTTTGGGGAGTGTGTTCCAGTATCCACTTCACATCATCGATAAAGCCCATACGCAGCATCTCGTCGGCTTCGTCGAGAATCATGATTTTCAACTGATCCAGCTTTAAGGTGCCCCGTTTTATATGGTCCATGATCCGCCCGGGGGTGCCGACGACCACATGGGCGCCGCGTTTAAGGCCCTTGAGCTGGGTCTGAAAGCTGGCGCCGCCGTAGATGGGCAGTACATGCAGTCCGCGCAGATTGCGGGCGAATGTCTGGAAGGCCTCAGACACCTGAATGGCCAGTTCACGGGTTGGCGTAAGCACCAGCGCTTGGGTGGTCGGTTGGCTGGGATCTATTTTTTCCAGGGTCGGCAGGGCGAAAGCCGCCGTCTTGCCGGTGCCGGTTTGTGCCATGCCCAGCATGTCTTCCCCCCGTAACAGGGCGGGGATGGCCTGTGCTTGAATAGCCGAGGGGGTTTCAAAACCGATTTCTGTCAGGGTATTGAGCAGTGTGTTGGAGAGGCCAAGATCTTGAAAGGTCAATGAAGTATCCATGAAAGGTCCTTTAAATATAGGGGGTGTGCACGCAGACACCGACGTTGAGGGGTGGTCTGTACAAACCCGGTGCGCAGAACAGCTGCAAAAATGATGCGCACCTTAAAGAACACTTTCAATCGGACAAGGATCAGAGAGGGATAAGGCGCTCATCCACAATAGCTAACCATCTTAACAGAATTTTGTTTGTGCGGAGGATTATTTATTGTCGTGAGTGCAGCATGAGCCGTTTTGCTGGATGGGCGGACAAGGTGTGTCCCCATAGGAACAGAACACGCAGCAGTCGCCAGGCAGTGGGGTCAACAGCGTATGGCACTTAGGGCACTCATAATACCATTGACAGGCATCGGTGGGCATGGTTTCCAATTGGCGATGGCCGCATTGGGGGCAGGTGAGGGTGGATTGCAGTGATAAATCGTTCATCGGCGTGTATCCGCCTCGGAATAGATGTCATTATTGGCCAGGATAATACGTTGGGTAGCCTGGGAGTCCACCCCGCCCAGAATGTCTGCGCGAATGCGCAGGGTCAATCGGGCCAAGGCATCCATAATGTCCTCCGTTTCCTGGGCATCCAGTTCAAGATTTTGCAGATGTCGACGGTAGATGTCGAGAAAATGGTGGTACTCCGCCAGCACCTCAGCGCTGGCCACCAGTGCCAGCTTGTGAGAGAGCATGCGCATGCGTAGCGCTTCAGACGGGTCGGTGCGCCCCTTGATCACCACTTCTTGAATGTGTCCCAGCAGTTCAAAATAGATGGTGGTTTTCAGGTCGAGAAACTTGGCGCGCTCCTCCTTTTTCAGCTCGATCTCCGTCTGCTTGTTCAGCAGCAGGGCTGTCAGGGTGATGGTGACCAGCGTGCCCAGAATGATCAGCACCCACTCTTGGCTGAAAGGGAGCGCGTCGGCCACATGGTACGCCAGGCGGAGAAAAATATAGCCGGCAATAAAGATAATCAGGGTCAGTAGCCCCCAAAACAGGGCTTCACGATTTTGTTGTTTCATATTACACCGGGCGCATAACCGTTAAAATGCACTTATCTTAACTGTTGGCAGGTCTATGCGTGTTCTTATTGGCATCACCGGCGGTATTGCCGCCTACAAAACCCTAGCGCTGATCCGCCTGTTGACCAAAGCGGGTCATCAGGTTCAGGTGGTATTGACTGAAGCGGCCAAGGCGTTCGTTGCCCCTTTGACGCTCCAGGCCCTCTCGGGGCGGCCGGTACGGGATAGCCTGTTTGACTTGAGCCAGGAAAACG
>DQVN01000050.1 GCA_015661715.1 Sulfurivirga caldicuralii | reverse complement strand
TGCACCCGGCAGATCAGATCCCCCACCTGCGCTGAACGCACGGACTTCACCCCCTTGCCCGTCAGCCGAAACGACTGGCCGCTCTGGGTGCCGGGGGGAATCTTCAGCAGGGTGGTTTTACCATCCAGAGTGGGAACTTCCACCTCGCCCCCCAGTGCGGCCCGGGGGAAACTGATGGGAATCTCACACAGCAGATTATTACCTTCACGGCGAAAGATCGGATGGGGTTTAATAAAAATACGTACATACAGATCGCCTGCAGGCGCACCCGGCTCCCCAGGCTCACCCTCTCCCGCCAGGCGCACCCGATCGCCATTGTCCACACCGGGTGGGATTTTGACCGAGAGCTTACGCAAGGTTTCCACCACCCCTTCCCCCTGACAGGCACGGCAGGGATCACTGATCACCTGTCCACTGCCATGACAGTTGGGACAAGGTTGGGTGAGCACAAAAACCCCCTTCTGAATCTGTACCTGACCGGCTCCGCCACAGGTGGCACAGCGTTTGATGGCATCTGGCGACGCCGCACCCGTGCCGCCACACTGCTGACAGGGTTCGTGACGGGGAATACGGATCTCCACCATGGCGCCATTGACCGCTTCCTCCAGGGTGATCTCCAGATCATACTGAAGGTCACGCCCCGGCCGTGGCCCTCGGCTGCGGCGGGTGCCAAAAATATCACCAAAAAGGTCATCAAAGATATCGCCAAAGCCCCCAGCGGAGAAACCACCGCCCCCCATGCCGTCATGCTGATTCACACCCGCATGACCAAACTGGTCATAGGCGGCCCGCTTTTGTGGATCCGACAAGACTTCATAGGCCTCGGTGATTTCCTTGAACTTCTCCTCAGCCGTCTTGTCATCCGGATTGCGATCGGGATGATATTTCATCGCCAGCTTGCGGTAGGCGCGTTTAATCTCCGCTTCGCTGGCCGTTTTGGAAACCTGCAGAATTTCGTAATAACAGCGTTTGCTGGCCATAGATTCTGAATCCTTAATTTTTTATGACGGCTTGAAAAACCGCCATAAAAAATCGGGTGTCTCCCAAGGAAACACCCGATTATACCTCACGCCCGTGGATTACTTCTTATTGTCATCCACTTCCTCAAACTCGGCATCCACCACATCATCATCCGCACGGGCTGATCCAGACGCCCCCGCACCTGCAGCACCTGCCGCCGCGGCACCTTCACCGCCTGCTTGCGCCTGCTCTGTAGCAGCTGTCTGCATCGCTTCAGCCAATGCTTTGGTCTTGCCCTCAATGGCGGCCTTGTCATCACCTTTAACCACTTCTTCCACCGCGCTGATGGCTTTCTCCACCATCTCTTTAGTGGCTGCGCTAATTTTCTCCGCCGCCTCTTTCAGCAGTTTCTTGGCTTCATGCACCAAGGCATCCGCCTGGTTACGGGCCTCAATCAGCTCGCGCGCCTTGCGGTCTTCTTCCGCATGGGCTTCCGCCTCCTTGATCATGCGCTGGATCTCTTCCTCCGTCAGACCGGAAGAGGCCTGGATGGTGATCTTCTGCTCCTTACCGGTCTGCTTGTCCTTGGCGGACACATGCAAGATACCATTGGCATCGATATCAAAGGTGACCTCAATCTGTGGCACACCTCGGGGCGCGGGCGGAATATCCTCCAAATTGAACATCCCCAACGACTTGTTGTCCTTGGCCAGCTCCCGCTCACCCTGCAGCACATGAATGGTCACCGCCGTCTGGTTATCCTCCGCTGTAGAGAAGATCTGCGACTTGCGCGTCGGAATGGTCGTGTTCTTCTCGATCAGCTTGGTCATCACCCCACCCATGGTCTCGATGCCCAACGACAAGGGGGTGACATCCAACAACAACACATCCTTCACATCACCCGACAGGACACCCGCCTGGATAGCGGCACCGATCGCAACTGCCTCATCCGGGTTTACATCCTTGCGCGGCGCCTTGCCGAAAAATTCTTCTACCTTCCGCTGCACTAACGGCACCCGGGTTGACCCCCCCACCAGGATGACATCGTCAATATCACTGGTGGACAAGCCCGCATCCTGCATGGCAATACGGCAAGGCTCAATACTCTTCTCCACCAAGTCCTCAATCAACGCTTCAAACTTGGCCCGGGTGATCTGCATATTCAAATGCTTTGGCCCACTGGCATCCGCCGTAATGTAGGGCAAGTTAATATCCGTCTGCTCCCGGGAAGACAACTCGATTTTTGCCTTCTCAGCCGCTTCCTTCAGGCGCTGCAGCGCCAAGGGATCATTACGCAGATCAATGCCCTGATCTTTCTTGAACTCATCCACAATATAGTCAATCAGGCGCTTATCAAAGTCCTCGCCTCCCAGGAAGGTGTCACCGTTGGTGGCCAGCACTTCAATCTGCTTTTCACCGTCCACATCGGCCACTTCGATAATGGAGATATCGAAAGTGCCCCCACCCAGGTCGTACACGGCGATCTTCTTATCCCCTTTGCTATCCTTGTCCACGCCGTAGGCCAAAGCAGCCGCGGTTGGCTCGTTGATGATCCGTTTCACCTCCAGTCCGGCAATCCGACCAGCATCCTTAGTGGCCTGACGCTGGGCGTCGTTAAAGTAGGCCGGTACAGTGATCACCGCTTCTTTAACCTCTTCGCCCAGATAGTCTTC
>DQVN01000136.1 GCA_015661715.1 Sulfurivirga caldicuralii | reverse complement strand
GCTGAAAAGAGTGCTTGGTTCAAGTTGCTGGGTTCCTATCCCGTATCGCCACTGAAGTGAAGCGCCATGAGCCGATTTTATGACCGTATTGTCTCGCAAGTGCGCACCTTGACCCCCTATCAACCGGGCAAGCCCATTGATGAGTTGCAGCGGGAATTAGGGCTGGCACGTATCAGCAAACTGGCCTCCAATGAGAATCCGCTAGGTTGCAGCCCTAAAGTGGTGGCAGCCATTGAGCAGGCTTTACCCAACCTGGCCCGCTACCCTGATGGCAATGCCTACTACTTTAAGCAAAAACTGGCGGCCCATCTGGGAGTGCAGCCAGGCCAGATTCTGCCCGGTAATGGTTCCAACGAGGTGTTGGAGTTGGTGGTGCGCACCTTTGCCGGACCCGGGGATGAGGTGATTTATGATCAGTATGCCTTTGCTGTCTATCCGCTGAGTACCCGGGCAGCAGGCGCAACAGGTGTGGCGGTGCCGGCAAAAGACTATGCGCATGATTTATCGGCCATGGCGGATGCCATCACCGCGCGCACCAAGGTAATCTTTCTCGCCAATCCCAATAACCCCACCGGTACCCTGTTCGATACCGCAACCTTTGAACAGTTTATGCAACGGGTTCCCGAACAGGTCATTGTGGTGCTGGATGAAGCCTATTATGAATATGTTCAGGTGGCGGATTATCCGGATGGTCTGGACTACTTGTCCCGTTATCCGAATCTGCTGGTGAGTCGAACCTTCTCCAAGGTTTATGGCCTGGCAGGAGTACGGTTAGGTTATCTGGTGGGGGATGCAGAGATTATCGACTATCTCAATCGCGTGCGCGAGCCGTTCAATGTCAACACCCTGGCGCAGGTGGCAGGCATGGCGGCGTTGGATGATAAGGATTTTGTCGCAGAAAGCGTTGAACTCAACCGGGACAATATGGCCTGGTTCACAGCGGCATTGACTACCCTGAAGCTGGCGTATATCCCTTCCAGCGGTAACTTTGTCACTGTGCACACCGGGGCGGATACGGCGCGAATCAATCAGTCCCTGTTGCAACAGGGCGTAATTGTGCGGCCGCTGACAGGTTATGGTATGGCTGAATGGTTGCGTATTTCCATTGGCACGCGGGACGAGCTTGAACACTGCGTGGATGCGCTGCAGGAGGCATGCCGTGTTTGATACGGTGGTGATTGTCGGTGTAGGGCTGATTGGCGGCTCTTTGGCGCTGGGGCTGAAAAAACATCAGTTGGCCCAGCGGGTGATCGGCATCAGCCGCACACCTGATACCCTGATTCAGGCGCAACAACGTGGGGTGATCGATGTCGGCGCAACCCGGTTGGAAGCGGAGACGGCAGCGGCGGCGGATTTGATCTTTCTCGCCACTCCTTTGGGAGCGTTCCCCGCTGTGTTTCGCCAACTGGCCCATCTGCCGTTAAAGCAAAGCTGTATCATCACCGATGGGGGCAGCGCTAAGCAGTTTGTTATTGATGCGGTTCAGCAGGCGTTTGGCACTGTGCCGCCCAATCTGGTGCCGGCGCATCCCATCGCTGGCAAGGAGCTCAGCGGGGTGGCGGCGGCAGAGGCGGATCTGTATGTGGATCACCGGGTCATTATCACCCCCACCGAAATGACCGATAAGCAAATGTGCGCACGGGTGGCGGACATGTGGCGGGCGCTGGGGGCGTGTGTGGAAACCATGTCGCCGCAGTTTCATGATGAAGTCTTCGCCGCCACCAGCCATTTGCCGCATCTTTTGGCCTATCTGCTGGTGGACTTGCTCAATGAGCACCCGGAGCTGGGGGATGTCTTTCAATACACCGCAGGCGGCTTTCGAGATTTTACGCGAATCGCCTCCTCCGATCCCACCATGTGGCGGGACATCGCCCTGTATAATCATGCCGCCATTGCCAAGTGGTTGAAGAACTACCGGGCCGAGCTGGATAAGGTGATTCAGGCGGTGGAGGCCCAGGATGAGCAGCAACTGTTCCACCTATTTGCCGGCGCCAAGGCCGCCCGTGACCAACATATCGTGAGGAAACAGAAAACATGAGCACTGTGCAGTTTATTGTTCACCCCGGCGGACGGCTTCAAGGACGCATTCGCGTGCCGGGGGATAAGTCCATCTCCCACCGCAGCATTATGCTGGGGGCGATTGCCGACGGTACCACCGAAGTGAGCGGCTTTCTGGAAGGTGCCGACAGCCTGGCCACCTTGCAGGCTTTTCGCCAAATGGGCGTCCAGATTGAAGGGCCTGATCAAGGTCGGGTGCTGATTCATGGTGTGGGGTTGCGGGGTTTACAAGCGCCGCAACAACCTTTGGATATGGGCAACTCTGGCACGGCCATGCGCCTGATGGCGGGCATTTTGGCTGGACAGGCTTTTGAGGCCACCTTGATTGGGGATGCCTCATTGAGCAAACGGCCAATGAAGCGGGTGACCGACCCTTTAACCCAAATGGGGGCGCATATTGAAACTGCCCCGGGCGGTACACCGCCGCTGCGTGTCTATCCCGTGGGTGACAAACTCAAGGGTATTGATTACACCCTGCCTATGGCCAGTGCTCAGGTGAAGTCAGCCATTCTGCTGGCTGGTTTGTATGCGGAAGGGGAAACCTGCGTCACCGAGCCGGCGCCGACGCGGGATCATACGGAGCGGATGCTGCGCGGCTTTGGCTATGAAGTGCGCACGCAGAAGTTGGATGCGCTGCGTACGCGCATCTGCCTCAGCGGTGGCGGGCGTTTACGGGCCACGCAGATCGATGT
>DQVN01000020.1 GCA_015661715.1 Sulfurivirga caldicuralii | reverse complement strand
TGTGGATGATGAGGCAGTGAAAATGGAAGCGCTGCAGCAGAAGATTGCTGAGCTACGCAATAAGCGTGTCCATTTCGACTTTGACCGCTCCAATATCAAGCCTGAATATTTCGATGTTATTAAACAGCACGCCCGGTTTATGCAGGATAACCCTGAGGTAAAGGTCACCATCGCGGGGTATTGTGACGAACGGGGCACAGTAGAATATAACCTGGCCCTGGGTGAGCGCCGTGCCAATGCAGCATATAATGCGCTGGTAGCGGCTGGCGTTGCTCCGGATCGTATTCAGACAGTGAGCTATGGGGAGTCCTATCCGCTGGACCCACGACACAATGAAGAGGCGTGGGCCAAAAACCGCCGAGCCACCTTTGTTTATGGCATTGGTGAGTTTATCCGTCCCCACTGATCGTTATTGAGTGTATCAATTCATACAGGCCTTTCCGCATTGCGGAAGGGCTTTTTTATTTTTTGAGTTTTTAGCCTCTGGAGACTGCCATGTCGAGAAAGGTGATCGAGCATCGTCTTGAAGACTGCCGTCCGCCCGCGTTTCACATTCCGCAGGTCAAACTGACTTTTGAACTGGATCCCACCCGTACCCTGGTACACAGTGAGTTGAAAATTGAGCGTCAAGGTGCTCATCAGGCAGGGCTCCATCTGAATGCGGAGAACATGTATATTGAAACAGTTCGCATAGATGGTGAAATCTTGCCGGATTCAGCTTGGCATCACCAGGAAGGGCTATTAATCATTGAGCAGGTGCCTGATAAGTTCACCTTGGAGGTGAGTAATCGGATCGACCCTTTGCACAATACGGCGTTGGAAGGGTTGTATCAGTCCAATGGCACTTTTTGCACTCAGTGTGAAGCGGAAGGATTTCGCCGCATTACGCCATTTTTAGACAGACCGGATGTGATGAGCCTTTATACCGTACGCATTATTGCGGATAAAGCGCGTTATCCGGTGCTGCTGTCCAATGGCAACCTGATTGAGCAGGGAGAGATGGATGATGGGCGTCACTATGCCCTGTGGCAGGATCCCTGGCGCAAGCCTAGTTATCTGTTTGCGTTGGTGGCTGGACGACTCGAATGTTTGGAAGATTATTTCACTACCGCGGAAGGACGTCAGGTAGCGTTGCGCATTTTTGTGGAGCCCCATAACTTGGATAAAACCGCCTTTGCCATGGAGGCGCTCAAGCGCAGTATGCGCTGGGATGAAGAACGTTTTGGGCTTTGCTATGACCTGGATGTGTTCAACATTGTTGCCGTGGATGACTTCAATATGGGGGCCATGGAAAACAAGAGCTTGAATATTTTTAATGCTAAGTACATTTTAGCTAAGCCCGAGACGGCAACAGATACAGATTATGCAGGTATCGATTCGGTGGTGGCCCATGAGTATTTTCACAACTGGACGGGTAACCGGGTTACCTGTCGCGATTGGTTCCAGCTGACCTTAAAAGAGGGGCTAACGGTTTTTCGCGATCAGGAGTATACAGCCGATCAGCTGTTGCCATCGGTAAAGCGTATTGAGGATGTGATTCACCTGCGTCGTTACCAGTTTCCTGAGGATGCCGGGCCCATGGCCCATCCTATTCAGCCCCAGTCTTATATCAAGATGGACAATTTCTACACCATGACGGTCTATGAAAAAGGCGCGGAGGTGGTGCGTATTTATCAGACGCTGCTGGGACGGGATGGCTTTAGAAAAGGGATGGATCTGTATTTCCAGCGTCATGATGGGCAGGCGGTGACGGTAGAGGATTTTCGTAATGCCATGGCCGATGCTAATGGGGTGGATTTGCGTCAGATGCATAACTGGTATGTGCAGCCGGGCACGCCCCATGTGCAAGTGAAGCGGCACTATGATGCGCAGAGACAACGGCTGACGCTGACCTTGACCCAGTCGCTGCCCAAAGTGGGGGCGGACTTTCAACCCTTGGTGTTGCCCATTCGTTTGGGTGTGTTGGATAGTAGTGGCAATCCTTTGCCGTTGCACATTGCCGAAGGGAAGGATGCGTGTTTACCGGGGCGGGATGCGCATGAATGCGTCTTTAACTTGACCGAACGGACTCAGACCCTGGTACTGGCGCAGATTCCCCCGGGGTCGATTCCAGCGTTGCTGCGGGATTTTTCGGCGCCGATTGTGCTGGAGGCGGACTGTACCGATGAAGAGTGGGCGCACCTGGCGGCCCATGATCCAGATGATTTTTTGCGCTGGGAAGCGCTGCAGAAGCTGGCATTGCAGACATTGATGGACAATGAGGCCCGTCTGGCGCGGGGCGAGGCGTTGAGTTGGTCGCCAGCCTTTTTATCCGCTTATGTGGCCCGCCTGCAACGGGCTCTGGAGGATCCGGCCTGGCATGCGTTGGCCTTGTCCCTACCTGATGAGGTCTATTTAGGGGAACAGTATGAGATTATCCCCGTGGCCCGGTTGCACCAGGTGCGCAAGGCGCTGCGCCAGGCGTTGGCCGAGCGGTTTGAGCCCTTGTGGGCGCGGGTATATGCAGAACTGGCGCAACAGATGGGGCCCTATGCATTTAATGCCCAGGGCTATGGTCAGCGCAGTCTGAAAAACCTGGCGCTGGGTGAGTTGGTATTGATCGGTCGGGAAAAGTGGATTGAACAAGCTCTTTATGAGTATAAACAGGCGACCAACATGACCGACCGCTTTGGTGCTTTAAAGGCGCTGATTCAGTTGGA
The DNA here is from genome assembly GCA_015661715.1 of Sulfurivirga caldicuralii. Lineage (GTDB taxonomy): Bacteria > Pseudomonadota > Gammaproteobacteria > Thiomicrospirales > Thiomicrospiraceae > Sulfurivirga > Sulfurivirga caldicuralii_A. Next base: position 12,453 of record DQVN01000020.1, on the reverse strand, counting down.
TCATCCGGCCCGTAAAGAGGCATTGGATGATTTCTATTACCGCTTCCGTCATGATCCCCTGGTGGTGGATAAATGGTTTGCTCTCCAAGCCGGTTCAGATCATCCCAAAACATTGGAACATGTGCGGCTGCTCACTCGCCATCCGGCATTTGATTACACCAACCCCAATCGGGTGCGTAGCCTGCTGGGGGTGTTTGGCCAAAACCGTGCTGCATTCCATCGTCAGGATGGGCAGGGCTATGTATTTTTGGCCGATGAAATTCTGCATTTGGATAAGATCAATCCCCAGATTGCCGCACGTTTGCTTACACCCTTTACCCAGTGGCGACGGTTTGACACCGGACGCCGGGCTTTGATGAAGGCGCAGTTGGAACGACTATTGCATAGCCCGGGGTTGTCAAATAACAGCCTTGAAATTGTGCACAAGTCATTACAGGTGTGAACCGAACCTTTATTTTTCTATTGAGCCTGTGGGCGCTGAGTGCTTTCAGTGCCCGGGCGGTGGAAACCTTTCCTCTGAATTTCGCGCGCCCTGCTGAGCAGGAGGCACGCCCACTCTCTTCCCCCCTATCTGCAGTGCCAGTGGCGCAGCAGGAAGTCAACGAACAGTTTGACCCCCTGAGTGATGGCACACCCAGAGTGCCTTGGCGATGGTTCACTTTTCAGCAACCTTATGTGGTGCTGTTGCCCTTGAGTGGGCCCTATGGGGCAGCTGGTCAAAGAGTATTGGATGTTTTGCGCCAACACTCCGTTTTCCAACCTGTTGAGGTAGTGGATACAGCTCTATTTCAACCCGAGGAGTTGGTGGACATACTGTCGGCATATGATCCCGCATGGATCCTGGGGCCATTGCGACCTGCCGTGGCAGCGCAACTGGCTGGTCAGGGTGCAGACTGGCCCATGTTGCTGCTTGCCTCACACTGTCCTGAATCGGTCAGGCGGTGTGTACCGCTGATACCTTCTCTCCAGCAAACATTTTTGCATCAGGCGCCCAAGTTGTTACAGCAACGGAGTCTGTTGATTGCCGATCAGCATCGCTGGCGGCAGATACCAGACGAGCAGCGCGCTGCCTTGTCGAGGCGGGTATCCCAAATCCAATTAATTAACCCATATGATGTGGATAGGTCTTTGCAACAGGCATTAAATATCACCGCGTCCTATGACCGAATTGCCTGGTTGCGACGACAGCTGTCCCATTCTGTGGTGGCGTATCCACGGGTGCGGCAAGATTTTGCCCATATTGTCCTGTATACCACAGCGGAACAGGCCTATCAGGTGGCGATGTTAATGCGCTATTGGGGGCTTGAAACCGATCTGGTCTGGTTTCCTGCAGTGATGCCGTCTTATGGGCAGCTGGCACATCAGCTTGACGTGTGGCCACCCATGACCGCCTGGCTTTATCCTTTCCTTTTTTCTAAAAATCAGCATTATGTGCATCTTGGCATCTTTCATGCTTTGGCGGAATCGGCAGCCAAAATATTGACCGCTCGGCCAAGTGAACAACGGATGCGCTTACCGGTGGGCTGGTTTGAGAGTGATGATCAAGGTTGGCGCATCAGGTTGAAACCTATTCACTTGGAGGCTGTGCGCGTCAAAGCGTCAAATTGACTATAGCCACTTGCCTGATTGGTGTAAAGGGAGTGCCGCGTGGCGGAAGCAAAGGATGACATTGACCTCAATGAACTCGACAGCATCGATGCGCTGTTAGAGGAGGCTGAGCAGGCGCTGGATGAGGCTGATCCGGACGTGGTGGATAATGTGCCTGAACCTGCAGACAGTGAAGCGCCTGAGGAAGCTGAGGTGGCGCCGAAAGAAGACTTGGCACCCCGATCTGAACCGGAGCCAGCGCCTGAATCTGAAACAGCGGCTCAAGTGGAGGCAGCGAGTGAGACGAACGAAACGCCTGTTGAGGCGGCTGATCCACCCGTGCCTCCGCAGCAGCCGGTGTCTCAAAAGGCCCAAATGAAGGATGACGATGAGACACCTTTGCCTGCAGAAATGAAGCAGCCGGGCCTCAAGAAGCGTAATTCATCAGAACTGACGGATGCAGATATGGATAAGCTCAAAAAATTGATACTGGCTTTTGGCATCAGCCTCATTGTCATGGTGATCATTGGATGGGGACTGTCGGTTTGGGCCGCTATTGCCGCCTCCACCGCACACCTGGACGAAGAGACCATGACCATGCTGGAGGAGATTAAAACGGGGGTGGAGCATGTGGCCGTCAAGGCAGAAAAACAGGACAAAACGCTGATGGCTGTTGAGCGCAAAATCGATGCGCTGAGTTTCCAGCTGGAGCAGCTCAACGGCGATCTAGGCAAATTGGAAGATCTTCTGGCTAAGAGTGGCGGTCAGTCTGTGATGTTAGCGGCAAAACCCACAGCTGCCGCACATCCTGAGACAAAGGATACGCCAGCTCATACTTCAGCAACCAAGCATGCTGCTTCCGCGCCAGCTGCGCCTACAAAGGTGGTGGCCACCATGGACCCGGAAGTGAAAAAGACCTTAGGTAGTATTAACAGCCGCCTGATACGCACGCAGAAAAAAGTGGAGCAGGTCTATAGCCGACTGGTGAAATTGCAGACACAGTATCGTGCCATGTTGGCTGCGGTGAAAAAGGTGGAGAAGGGATTGGCGGTGAAACAAACGGATGCTGCCGCACAGAAAAAATCTTCAACACCGAGACAGCCCTATTATCAATATCAAGCACCGAATGGGAATTACCCATTTGACCCCGCCCATGTGGATTCTTATCCATGAGGGAATGAATCAAGCAAGAGAGGAGTTGGAAGATGAAGTTGAAAAGAGTTGTTGCTTTGAGCGGTGCATTGGCCATATTATTGGCTGGCGGTTGTACCGTGCAACAGGAGAAGCCCAGCCAGATCCGGGTAGAGATCAAGCAGCCGTATAATAAGCCTGCAGCTAAACCGAAGCCACAACTGATAAAAATTGTTGGTATTGGCTATGGTTCTGAAAGCACCTATCAAGGCTATACGCCGGGGCAGCGGCGTTTGATGGCCATTCGTGCCTCTAAGCTGGACGCCTATCGCGCATTAGCGGAACAGATTTACGGTATTCGTATTGACTCCAACACGACCGTCTCTGCTCTAATGGCTAAAAACGATAGCTTCAGAGCCCGGGTCAATGCGGTGGTCAGGGGGGCGCGTATTGTTAGCGTTACCCCCATGGCGGATCAAAACTATGAAACCATTTTGGAAGTGTATGTGGACAAGAACTTCTTCCGCCAAAACTTTGTCTATACCGGTGAGTGTGGCGCTGGCGGTTGTGAACCGCAAGAGGTGTATGATGCTCGGGAAATCACCTGTGATGCTCGCATGAACTGTACGGATGCCGGTCAGCAGCCTTGAGCTGAGGAGGAATCATGCGCAAGATAGCCGCGATGGCACTCATGTTGGGAATCAGTGTGTTGATAGCTGAAACGGTCAGTGCTGCCAGTATCAGCACCCGGGTGCGCATTCTGGAAAAGAAGGTGCGCAAGCATGACCAGGCAATTCGTGCCAATAGCCATGGTTTGAAGCAACAGCGGAAAAAAGTGGAAGGGGTCGACAAAAAGATTCGCCATCTGTCGGGCCGGGTGGATCAACTGGAAAAAGCCCTCAAAGCGATCCATAAGCCCAAACAGGACAAGCGCTACACCTATCCGTAAAGTTCAGGTAAGCGCCTCTCTTGCTTGCTCGAGAAAGCGGTCAATTTGACCGCTTCCTTTATCTTTTAACCCGGCCCCACAGGTCATAGGCATCCGCCGCTTCAATTTCTGCTTGGACAATGTCGCCGGGGGTTAACTGTTGCCCGTCACGAATCAGCACCACGCCATCGATTTCCGGGGCATCCCCCTTGGTTCGGCCAATGGCACCCTCTTCATCGACCTCATCAATGATCACTTCCAGCGTTTTACCCACTTTGGCCTGCATCTTAGTAGCACTGATGGCCTGCTGGGTTGCCATAAAGGCGTCCCAGCGTTCCTGTTTAACCTCATCCGGCACTTGAGGCGCCAGCGTATTGGCAGCAGCACCTTCAACGGGAGAGTATTGAAAACAGCCCACTCGATCCAGTTGTGCCGCCTGGATAAATTCCAATAGGGTTTCGAACTCTTCATCCGTCTCGCCCGGAAAGCCGACGATAAAGGTGGAGCGCATGGTCAGGTCAGGCACCTGACTTCGCCAGGTTTCAATCCGTTCCAGTTGACGCTCGATATTGCCAGGGCGGCGCATGGCCTTGAGTACGCGCGGGTGTGCATGTTGCAGCGGCATATCCAGATAGGGCAGAACCAGGCCATCGCGCATCAGAGGGATCACCGCTTCCACATTGGGGTAGGGATAGACATAGTGCAGGCGCACCCAGGCACCCAGTTTTCCCATCTGCTCGGCTAAGGCCACCATATTGGTTTTGAGCGGATGTCCTTGCCAGAAGTCCAGTTGATGTTGCAAATCCACGCCATAAGCGGCCGTATCCTGGCTGACCACCAACAGCTCCTTTACGCCTGCTTCCACCAATTTTTGTGCTTCATCCAGTACCTCGCCAATGGGGCGACTGACCAGATCTCCCCGCATGGAAGGGATAATGCAGAAGCTACAGCGATGGTTGCAGCCTTCTGAAATCTTGATATAAGCGTAATGGCGGGGGGTCAGTTTGAGCCCGCCGGGGGGAATAAGGTCCACAAAAGGGTTGTGTTCAGGCGGTGGCACCACCTGATGGACCTGTTCCAGCACGGCTTCATAGGCTGCCGGGCCGGTTATGGCCAGCACACTGGGGTGTACCGCCTCAATTTGTTCAGGCTTGGCGCCCAAACAGCCGGTGACCAGTACGCGGCCATTTTCATCCAGCGCTTCACCAATGGCCTCCAGGGACTCTTCCACGGCAGCGTCGATAAAACCGCAGGTGTTGACAATCACCAGATCCGCATCTTCATAGCGGTTGGTCAGCTGGTAGCCTTCAGCGCGCAACTGGGTGAGAATGCGCTCTGAGTCGACGGTGGCTTTGGGGCAGCCCAGGGAGATAATACCGATGGTGGGTTGATCAGCCATTAAACAGTTCCTCTACATTCAGTTCCAGGCGCAAACCACTTTGCATGGTGGTCAGCCAAATACGCCCAGGGGTGGGTTCAAACAGGTGGGGATAGCTGAGCCAGGCGCCTGGGCAATAAGCAACCGTAACCGGATCACACCAGCTTTTTCCATCATCCTCACTGAGGCGTAACACCAGCTTCTCTCGATACCAACTGGCTAAGCGCTGGGAAAAGGGTACGCCACGGCGGGGTGGATGATCGCCCACGGGATTGTAAGCCAGCAGAATGCGTCCATCTTCAAGTCGTAATAGTGCCCCGGGACTCGAGCTGGCCTGTAAACCTAAGGCGGTTTCTGTCCAGGTGGTGCCGTCATCCTGGCTGAAGGCATACCAGAAGTGATCCCAGTTGGTGCGCAGTAAATACCACAGTCGCCCATCTTGCAGGGGCAGTAGATACCCCTCAATCGCGCCATCGTGGTGACCTTGTCCACCGGCATCCAACCAGTTGCTGGCTTGCCAGCTGAGGCCCCCATCATCACTCACATGGGTGAGGCTCACATAGCGGCCCTCTTTGGGCAGGAGATATTGACTGGCTAGCACCAGTCGGCCATTAGGCAGGGTCACCAGGGAGCGGACAGCACCGCTGTACCCCGTCTGGATCAGGGTCGGCGCTGACCAACTGCGCCCGTTATCCTCGCTGCGGCTGATGTAAATGGGCGCGCGACTGTTACGGCTGGCGCGTCCTAAGTGCTTCAACCAACGAAAGTGGTTTTGTCGGGCATCCATAAACGCCATTACCAAATGGCCATCACAGGTGGCGCCCAAGGCCAGATCTGCCACCGGCAGGGCGTCATGCAGCGCTAATGGCCAGCGCTGCCATTGGCCTGAATAGCAGGCCACCTGCATGGTGCTTGGCTCAATGGCAAAGATACCTTGTTCGATTCTGACGAACGGCCCAGGCGGCAGGTCAGCCTGCCATTGAGCCGCTTCATGAAGAAAGAGGGGCGCCTCTGTCTTGGGCGCTGCACTAAAGTCCAGCTGATGTGAGGTGCGGATCATTCAGAACGGTTTGACCACAACTAAAATCAAGATGCCGATCAGCAGGACAAGGGGGATTTCATTCATCCAGCGGTAGAACACGCCCGTGTGTTCCAGCTGTCCTTGGCTTTCCATCTGCTGAACCCGTTTACCAGCCCAGAAATGATACAGTAGTAACAGTGCAATGAGAGTGAGCTTGGCGTGTAGCCAGCCACCGGTAAAACCAAACCCGAGCCATAGCCAGAAACCGCTGGCTATGGCAATCACCATGATAATGGTGGTGAAGCGGTAGAGTTTTTTCGCCATGATAATTAGGCGGCGTACATCTTCACCGGCTCTTTGGCCTTCGACGAAATGGACAAAAATTCTCGGTAGATAGAAGATGCCGGCCATCCAGCTGATAACAAATAGTAGATGGAGCGTTTTAACCCAGAGCATGTTTTTCTCCTGTTTGAGCGCACTTGAGCGCAATGGGCTGTATGATACCCCAAAGGTGCCCTTCCATAGGCACTGGTGATTGATACTGTACATGAGGATAAATAATGCAAGTTGAAAAAGACAAGGTGGTTTCCATCGAATATACCCTGAAAGATGCCGATGGTCATGTTATCGATGCGTCCAATGGTAAGCCGCTAGCCTATCTGCACGGCCATGGGCAGATTATCCCAGGCTTGGAAAAAGCGCTGGAGGGCAAAACCGTCGGGGATCAACTGACAGTTACCGTGCCTGCTGCGGAGGCCTATGGGGAGCGTGTGGAGCAATTGGTACAGCAAGTGCCCCGACAGTTGTTTCAAGGGATAGAGACCATTGAGGTGGGTATGCGCTTTGAAGCCCAATCCGAGCAGGGCACCCATTCAGTGGAAGTGACCAAAGTGGATGGCGATACCATTACCGTTGATGGTAATCACCCATTGGCAGGAAAGGATTTGACCTTTGAGGTGGAGATTGTGGCAATCCGTGATGCGACACCTGATGAAATCGCCCATGGCCATGCCCATGGACCCGGTGGTGTAGAGCACGGTTAAGCACATTCACCCTTCTACTGTATAAAAACCCGGTCATTTGACCGGTTTTTTTTATCGGTGCAGCAAGAACAACAGCAATGCCTTTTGCGCATGCAGACGGTTTTCTGCCTCGTCCCAGACGACGGATTGTGGGCCGTCAATCACCTCTGCGGTCACTTCCTCACCCCGGTGGGCCGGCAGGCAGTGCATAAACAACGCATCCGGCCTGGCCTGAGCCATGACATGGCTGTTGACCTGGAAGGGAAGAAATTTTTCCCTGCGGCTTGCCTGTTCGTCTTCTTGACCCATACTGGCCCAGACATCGGTGACCACCAAATCTGCATCCCGGGCGGCTGCGGCAGCATCACGGACCAGCTCAACCCGCTCTCCCGCCTGCGCCAGCAATTCGGCTTTGGGCTCAAAACCTTCTGGGCAGGCGATCCGTAGATGGAAGTCATATTGCATGGCGGCGTTGATATAGCTGTTGCACATATTGTTGCCATCGCCGATCCAGGCCACGGTCTTGCCCGCCATGGGGCCCCGGTGTTCATACCAGGTCTGCATATCAGCCAGCAGTTGGCAGGGATGATAGTCATCGGTGAGCGCATTAATCACGGGCGCCTGACTATGGGCGGCGAAGGTTTCCACCACATGATGGCCAAAAGTGCGGATCATGATGGCATCGGCCATGCGCGAGATGACCCGGGCGCTGTCTTCAATGGGTTCGCCGCGGCCCAACTGGGTATCGCGGGGAGAAAGAAAGAGGGCATGCCCGCCCAATTGTGTCATGGCGATTTCAAAAGATAGGCGGGTGCGCGTACTGGCCTTTTCAAAGATCATCGCCAGCGAGCGGTTTTTGAGCGGGTCACCGTGGTGGCCTTTGTTTTTCAGTTCCGCCTTTAGCTCAATACCCCATTGCAGGATAAGCTGCAGTTCATCAGCGGTGCAGTCCTTCAGGGTGAGAAAATGTCTTACGCTCATGGAGTAAAGGTCTCAATCAGTTGACAAACATCATCCACCAGCCGCTGCTGCTGTGGCTCAGTCAAGACGAAGGGGGGGAGCAGGCGTACCACATTGTCACGGGTGACATTGATCAGTAATTGCTTCTCATGCAACGCTCGCTGCACCAGCGACCCACAGGGTGCGCTCAGCTCGATCCCAATCATCAGGCCGCGGCCCCGGATCTGGCGCACATGGGCCAGGTGTCCCAGGCGCTGCTGGAAGGCGGACAGGAGATGCTCGCCCCGTTCAGCCACTTTTTGCGGCCAGTTTTCCTGCAGCAGAATATGCACCACCTCCAGCGCTGCTCGACAGGCTAAAGGGTTGCCTCCAAAAGTGGTGCCGTGACTACCGGGCACCAGCACTTCCGCGGCCTGACCTGCGGCCAGGCAGGCGCCAATGGGGACGCCATTGCCCAGGGCTTTGGCCAGCGTCATTACATCGGGTTGGATCTTGGCATGTTGAAAGGCGAATAACTGCCCGGTACGCCCCATGCCTGTCTGCACTTCATCCAGCATCAATAGCCACTGATTGGTATCACACAGATGGCGCAGGCCGGGCAGATAATCGTCTGCTGGAATGTGCACGCCCCCTTCGCCTTGAATGGGCTCTACCAGAATGGCAACGATATTGGGGTCATTGCTCAGGGCTGCCACTGCATCGAGATCATCGAAGGGGACGCGGACGAATCCCTCCACCAAGGGGGTAAAACCAGCTTGGACTTTAGCATTGCCCGTGGCGCTGAGGGTGGAGAGGGTGCGGCCATGAAAACTATTGTCCATAACAATGATTTTGGGCTGGTGGATGCCGCGTGTGTGCCCCCAGCGGCGCGCCAGCTTGATGGCCGTTTCATTGGCTTCTGCGCCGCTGTTGCAGAAGAACACCTTGTCCATGCCGGCGCGCTGGCACAAAAGTTCCCCTAGTTGTTGCTGCAGGGGAATCTCATACAGGTTAGAGGTGTGCAGTAGGGTATTGGCCTGATCGCACAGCGCCTGGGCCAGACGGGGATGGGCGTGCCCCAGACTGCATACGGCGATGCCGCTGAGTGCATCCAAATAGGCAGTACCTGCTTCATCATAGAGCAGCGCCCCTTCACCGCGCACAAAGGCAACCGGCAGGCGCGCATAGGTATTCATCAGGCTGGTCATGGTATCCCTATGGCTAAAAAACAAAAAGCAACCAAAAGTGGTTGCCTTGCAGGGAGGCATATTGTAATGGAATGGGATGAAAAATCAAACTCTTGGCGGTTGAGTCGGCGTTGGGCCGGTCAAGTTGTTAAAATAGTCCGGTTTTTTAGTGTGCAGAGAAAAGGATAGAACCATGGCGGCGAATTTTGCAGATCGCGACGGTCTGATCTGGCTGGATGGTGAGATGGTACCCTGGCGAGAAGCCAAGGTTCATGTACTGACGCATACCTTGCATTATGGCATGGGCGTCTTCGAGGGTGTACGCGCCTATGACAGTGAAATAGGTACGGCCATTTTCCAACTGCAGGCGCATACGCAGCGGTTGTTCAACTCGGCCAAAATCATGCGTATGCCCATGCCATTTGATCAGGCTACGCTCGATGAGGCACAAAAGGCAGTGGTGCGGGAAAATGGCCTGCATTCAGCCTATATTCGCCCCATGGTCTTTTACGGCTCTGAGGGAATGGGGCTGCGGGCGGATAACTTGAAAGTGCATGTGATGATCGCTGCCTGGGCGTGGGGAGCCTATATGGGTGAGGAAAACCTGGCCCGTGGGATTAAAGTGGCCACCTCCAGCTTTACCCGGCACCATGTCAATATCTCCATGACCCGGGCCAAGGCCAACGGGCATTACATCAATTCCATGCTGGCGTTGCAGGAAGCCATCAGCCATGGATGCGACGAGGCTCTGTTGCTCGACCCTGAAGGCTATGTGGCCGAGGGTAGCGGTGAGAACTTTTTTATGGTTAAGGATGGTGTGATTTATACGCCAGAGTTGACTTCGTGTTTGGATGGCATTACCCGTAAGACGGTGATGCAACTGGCGGAGGATTTGGGGTATACAGTCAAGGAAAAACGCATTACCCGCGATGAGGTCTATATTGCTGATGAGGCCTTCTTTACCGGCACGGCTGCGGAGGTGACCCCGATTCGGATGTTGGATGAGCGCCAGATTGGTACGGGCTGCCGTGGCCCTGTTACTGAGAAGCTACAGCAGCGCTATTTTGATGTGGTGCACGGGCGTATTGCCAAGTATCACCATTGGTTGACCCCGGTTGCCTAAGGAGAATGAGCATGAATAAAGCCCCTGTGATTGAAGTGACTTATGACGATCTGCCACTCTTTTGTCCGAATGAAAAAAGCCCCATCAGTCCTGCAAGTAGCTTTGGCGGTCATCCGCGCGTATTCTTACCGATTGAAAAAACCGGTCAGGCCAAATGCCCCTATTGTGGCACCGAATATGTGCTCAAAGATTGGGATCCCAACCGTAGTGCCCACTGAGAGGTGTGGATTAGGCAATAAGCGGCCGTAGCATATGGCGGTTTGCTATGCAAACCATAGAGATGTTCGCTTTTATGGCTTGCATTGCACCTTGAAAAGCGTATAGTAGAAATCAACGATAACGCTTTTTTACAGGCAAACTATCAAAGATGAAAATGATGCGCTGGCCCATTTTGACACTGCTTATGCTGCTTTTTGCGGCAGGCGGCAGTGTGTGGTCAGCGGAAAGATTGCAATCTACCTCAATTTCAATTGAAGTGTCCGAGTCTGAAATGATGCAGTCAATGGTACACCATGACTGCTGTGACAGACAGGCAATGCAAAGTTGCTGCGACGCAGAGGATGGGTGCGGTCTCAATTGTGCGTTGAGCCAGTGTGGCACCCACTCGCCAGTATGGTTGGGTAATGAGTGGACATTGCCCAAAAACGTTGCAGCAAGCTTTGCAAGTCGCCTTATTACTCATTATCTTTCCCGTGTCATCACGCCGTTAACACCTCCTCCTCTGGTCCGATCCTTTAATACACACCGCATTCGCTGTGTGTCCTATACAAGCCAATTATTAACTTCTGGCTCACAAGGAGGATCAGACAATGAGCAGAAAAGGCATTTCTCGCCGTACCTTTATTACCGGCGCTACAGCCGGGCTGACTACCGCTGTATTGGGCATGCGTATACCAAATGCGCTGGCGGAGATGAAGCATGGCGCGCATGCCATGAGACAGATGCCTATGCATGGCAAGATGCATGGCCACTCTCAGTCCATCGCCCCAAGTATGGGCATGCAAGATCAAGGCAACGCTGATATTCTCACAGGAACCACCTTCAACCTGGTCATTGAGCGCACACGGGTCAATATCACGGGGCAGGATGCGTGGGCAACGACCATCAATGGCCGGATTCCTGGCCCGGTTTTGGTCTGGCGTGAGGGGGATGAGGTGACCCTTCATGTTACCAATCGACTGGATGAGGACACCTCCATTCACTGGCACGGCATTATTCTGCCCTTTGATATGGATGGAGTACCCGGTGTCAGTTTTCCGGGTATCAAACCTGGCGAGACCTTTACCTATCGGTTCAAGGTCCAACAGGCAGGAACCTACTGGTACCACAGTCATTCTGGGTTTCAGGAACAGGCAGGTCACTATGGCAGTATCGTGATTCTGCCGAAAAAACCAGAACCGATTGATTATGACGTGGATTATGTCATTCAACTGTCTGATTGGTCAGATGAAGATCCGGACATTATTTTTACTAAGCTGAAGAAGCAATCTGAATACTACATTATCAAGGAACGGACGGTCTTCGATTTTTTCCGTGAAGTACAGGAAAAAGGCTTTGCCAAAGCCTGGGCGGATCGGAAGATGTGGAATGAAATGCGCATGAGTGATCGAGATCTGTCCGATGTTACCGGCTATACCTATACTTTTTTGCTCAATGGTGCCAGCCCGGCGGCTAATTTCCGTGCACTCTATAAGCCGGGGCAGAAGGTGCGTTTACGGGTCATCAATAGTGCTGCGATGACCTTTTTTGACTTCCGCATTCCCGGGCTCAAGATGACGGTGGTGGCTGCAGATGGCCAGCTGGTCAAACCAGTGACGGTGGATGAGTTCCGCATTGGGGTGGCGGAAACTTACGACATTATTGTGGAGCCTGAGGATGAGGGGCCTTACCCCATTTTTGCCCAGGCCATTGATCGGACTGGATATGCCCTGGGTTCCTTGACAACCGATCCTGCCAAGCTGGCTAAAGCCCCACCTATGGATCCGCTTCCCATTCTCACCCATGCTGATATGGGCATGGCCCATGACGGCATGCAACACGGCGGCGGCATGCAACACGGCGGCGGTATGCAACACGGCGGCGGTATGCAACACGGCGGCGGTATGCAACACGGCGGCGGTATGCAACACGGCGGCGG
>DQVN01000028.1 GCA_015661715.1 Sulfurivirga caldicuralii | reverse complement strand
CTGGCCACCTGGATCCGAGGTGACTATGTGATCAGTGATGCCACGCTGAACCGCTTTTTTGCTCTGCATGTGATCGCGTTGCCGCTGGTTTTATTGATCCTGGTATTCCTGCATATCGTAGCGCTGCATCGAGTCGGCTCCAACAACCCTGACGGTGTGGAAATCAAGCAGATCAAGGGGCCGGATGGCACCCCGCTGGATGGTATTCCGTTCCACCCTTACTATTCCGTTAAAGATACAGTGGGTGCGGTGGCCTTTGCTTTCCTGTTCGCCGTGGTGGTGTTTTACTTTCCGGAAGGGGGTGGCTATTTCCTCGAGCCACCCAATTTTGAGCCAGCCAATCCGCTCAAGACGCCGGAGCATATTGCACCTGTGTGGTATTTCACCCCGTTCTATGCCATTTTGCGTGCTATTCCTGATAAATTCTTAGGGGTCATGGCCATGGGAGCTGCCATTGCGGTGCTTTTCCTATTGCCCTGGCTGGATCGGTGCAAGGTGCGCTCCATCCGCTATCGCGGCACTTCCTACAAGCTGTTGCTGACCATGCTGGTGGTGAGCTTCTTGGCCTTAGGTTGGTTGGGTACACAGCCAGCGACGCCGGTGCTGACCAAATTGTCCCAGTTGTTTACGGCCACCTATTTCCTCTTTTTTATCCTGTTGCCGTTCACCTCCAAACATGAAAAGTGTAAACCGGTGCCAACGAGGGTGACCTACCATGGCTAAGCGGATTTTAACGATTGTTTTGGGCGCTCTTTTCTCCATAGCAGCATGGGCCGGGGGCGGGCAGGGAGGCCCTGCATTGAAGCAGGCTGATAACGACCTGTGGGATCAGGCATCCCTACAGCGTGGTGCGGTGGCCTTTGCTAACTATTGTCAGGCGTGTCATAGTATCCAGTATATGCGCTATAACCGTATTGCCCGGGATTTGGGGTGGGCAGATGAGCAGGTCATCGAAAAAATGGCTCATGGGTTGAACAAGCCTACCGATGTTGTGCTGGCGCGTGGGAATCTGCAAGCCATTGCCCAGGTATTGGGTACTGTACCGCCGGATCTGTCATTAATGGCCCGTCTGAAAGGGTCGGATTATATCTATAGCTTCTTATTGGGTTATTTCGAGAAGGATCCGGAAAAAGGGGTTTGGGACAACCACTATTTGCCGGGTACAGCCATGCCCAATGTATTGGAAGATCAATACCGCTTTGCCACGGCCGCTGAACGGGAGGCGGTGGCGCGGGATCTGACCAACTTTATGGAGTATGTGGGTGAGCCGATTAAGCTGACCCGCTATGAGTTGGGTTGGAAAGTGCTGTTATTCCTGTTCCTCTTCTTTATCATTGCCTGGCTACTCAAAAAAGAGTACTGGCGGGATGTCAAATAAGTGCATACATCCGGCCCCGCAAATTGCGGGGTTTTTCGTATTGGAACCGTATGATGGCCAAGGTTAAACGGGCATTTGTCTGCAGCGAATGTGGTGCTGAATTCAGTAAATGGCAGGGGCGCTGTAGCGAGTGCGGCGCTTGGAACAGCCTGCAGGAAATCCGCTTGCAAACCGTCAGTACAAATCAAAGCCGCGCCAAAGGGTATGCCGGGGTACGCGAGAGTCGCCTGTGCCGCCTCAGCGATATTGAGGCCACGGATCTCATCCGCTGGCCAACCGGCATGCGCGAGCTGGATCGGGTGCTGGGCGGTGGGTTGGTGCCCGGTGAGGTGGCGCTGATTGGTGGTGACCCCGGGGTAGGTAAGTCCACCCTGTTGCTGCAAACCCTGTTGCTGCTCTCTGAGCGCTACACCACCTTGTATGTCACCGGTGAGGAATCGCCGCAGCAGGTGGCTCTGCGCGCGGCACGCATGCATCTTAAGGGGGATAAATTAAACCTGTTGGCTGAAACAGAAATAGCGTCTATCCTGGAGCAGGCGGCCCGTTTGCAGCCCCAGGTGATGGTGGTGGATTCCATTCAGACCATGCACCTGGCTGAAATCAGTAGCGCACCGGGCAGTGTCAGTCAGGTGCGAGAGTCGGCGGCCGCCTTGACCCGTTTTGCTAAGCAGAACCAGTGCGCCATTTTCCTGGTGGGGCATGTGACCAAAGCCGGCGAGGTGGCAGGCCCACGGGTATTGGAGCATATTGTCGATGCAGTCTTATTTCTAGAAGGGGAGGCCGATGGGCGCTTCCGTACCTTGCGGGCACTGAAGAACCGTTTTGGCGCCGTCAATGAACTGGGTGTGTTCGCCATGACCGAGCAGGGCATGAAACAGGTGAAAAACCCTTCGGCCATCTTCCTCAGTCGAGAGGTCAAAGGTGCGCCCGGATCGGTGGTCATGGTGATGTGGGAAGGCACCCGCCCCCTGCTGGTGGAGCTGCAGGCGTTGGTGGACACATCGCCATTTGGCGCCCCCCGACGGGTGACGGTGGGGCTGGATCAGAACCGGCTGGCCATGTTGCTGGCCGTATTGCATCGCCATGGAGGCATTCAGGCAGCGGATCAGGATGTCTATCTCAATGTGGTCGGTGGCGTCAAGATCACGGAAACGGCAGCGGATCTGGCAATACTGGCGGCTATCCTCTCCAGTCTGCGTGGGCACCCCCTGCCTGATGATCTGATCGTTTTTGGTGAAGTGGGTCTGGCCGGGGAAATTCGTCCGGTGCGATCCGGTCAGGAGCGTATTGCCGAGGCAGTCAAGCATGGTTTTCGTCACGCCCTGGTGCCCTGGGCCAATCGGCCGCGCCAGGCTATTGAGGGTATGAGCGTTACCGCAGTGCGTACTCTGGCTGACGCGGTGGCCGCCTTGACGGAGATGTGAGATGCGTCTGTTTGTTGCCGTACCGGTGACAGAACCCCTGCAAAAACAGCTTAAGGATCAATTGGCGGCACTCAGGCCTCAATTACCTGATCATTTGTGCTGGATTCCGCCGCAGAACTGGCATCTGACGGTCTATTTCTTAGGGGATGGGTTTAGGCCAGAACAGGCGACCGCCCTGGCTCAGATTATTGAGCAGGGGTTTGCGCATCTCAGCGCCTTTGCCGCCCCTTTGGTGCGTATTGGTGGCTTTCCTGCACACAAACCTGTGGTGCTGGCGGGCTTGTTTGAGCGTAACCTAATGCTGCAGGCCTTGCATGATGAAGTCTATCAGGCTCTGAAGGGGTGTGAAGGGGTTAAAAAGCCACAAAACCGCTTTATGCCCCATATTTCCTTAGCGCGTATCGATCGGCAAAAAAACAGTTGGCAAAAAATTAGAGAGGCTCCCATAGAGGATCTGTGGCTGCCTGTGGATGAGGTGGTGCTCTATCGCAGTTGTTTTACCGCTGAGGGGGTGCGCTATCAATCCTTAGCCCGGGGTCGTTTGGCATAACTGTTGTGTGTTGGTCGGATCTACGCTGCGGGATAACTGGGTAGAGACACACAGCTTTCTGCGTACGGGCATTTCCATGGTGCCAGAGCAGTCCATGGTGATTTCTGATTAAACCGTTCTACCGTATAGGTGCAAGGGGCGGAAAAGGGGATTTGAAGGAGAGTGTATGCTCTTGCAGCGGCCATGGGCTGCTGCAAGAGCGGGTGGATACTGTCTTAAAACGCTACGCCCAACTGAGCTGTAACGGAATCGGTTTTGTCGTCGTTGGCATATTCACTGCGTAAGTACTCAACGGCCAGGGTAGCACCCGGGAGAACCTCCCAGCTCGCAACCGCGCCCCACTGATTTTCCGCCAGGAAATCACCGCCTTCATCGCTTTTACTATATTTTATTCCCAGCTCAACACCATCCATCACATTATAGGCGGCTTCAAAGTTCCATGCCTTGGGTGCATAGGCCTTTCCACCATCAAATGCCAACTCTCCGGCCTTAAACTCATCCAGAGCGCCAACATATTCTGCTTTTACAAACAAAGCCTCTTTGAAAGATAGACCTAAAAACATTCCCATTCCGGCCACATAGTCATCAAGTAAGGCATCTGGGTCATTGATTTGCTCTTCAAGACCATCACTCTCTGCAATATTGTTGATATAGGCTATACCTCCCATCAGTCCAATATCCCCTAGCTGATCTGTTTCGTAGCTCAAGTTCAGAACCCAGCCATCTATGTGATCATCATCACTACCACGCTCATTAACATCGCCGTTGAATAGCGTTGCTGAGATATTTAAGCCATTGTCTGCATAGCCTACCGTCACGCCATCTTCTTTGGTTTCACCCAGTTCCAGGGTCAATGGGTCGCTAATAAAGTGGCTCTCAAACCAGCCAAATGGCACAGCCATTTTCCCTGCTTGCAGATAAAAGGGCATCTTGTCTTTACCATCCAATGTTATATATCCTTCATCCACACTGACGCCATCGTCACCATCCTCATATAAAAACAACAGATGCCCACTGACATGTTCACTGATATCGGCATCCACGCCTAACTCTACTGTGGCAAGGGCAGCACGACTTTCGTCATCACTGCCTCCAGAAGCATAATCCGTAGAGCTCCAGTTGGCCTCTACCTCGATTACACCGCCTATGTTTACCTTGTCATTTAGATTTTTGGCGTCTTCCGCCAAAACCTGTGCTGAAAACAGCAAAGAAATACTGACCAGTGAATATTGGAATAGACCCTTCATACTTGCCATTATTTAGTCTCCTTGTTTAGAGAAAAGTGTTAACTTATTTTTGATGTAGACCTATCAATGCCAATATAGGTGTGCAATACTCGACTAACCGCTGATAGAGGATGCTATTCGAGTAACACCTTCTCATAGCGCACCTTTCCACTGATTGATCGACATCAGTGCCATCATCCCGTTCACTGCGCAGTTGGCGCCAAGCCTGATCACCTTAACTTCTAAGGTGACCTTGACCATAGGGTGCAAAAAGGCGTCCGAGCTCGACAAACAGGGCACTAATTTTTGAGGAGGTGTAACCCTATGCATACTCTCAACAAATAGTAACGATAATAATCCGCATTTACAAGTGCGAGCATGTATTTTACATAAGTAGAAATAGAAGTGTCAACAGAAATGATAATAATTATTTATATAAAAGAGTAGGTTTGTAGTCTATGTGGTTTGCGCCCAAAAATCAGGTTCTCATGATCAAGTGAGGATGGCTGCATTGATACGAGGTTGACTGTTCGGTGGCGGATCAGTGCGTGATCATTTGTTGAATTGTTGCTGGGCCGCTGTATAGCCGCGGGCAATAATTTCTTCAGCGCGGTGGTAGTCCCAGATGGAAAATTCGTGTACATCGGGGGTGATGAGCCACCGGGGTGGATGGGCGGCCAGTTGCATGCGGGTGATTTCCGCCTGCATAAAGTCGTTGGCTTCACGCATGATTTCAAATAGGCCGGGGGGTTGTTGCTGTTCGGACTCAATGGTCTGTTCAAACCAGTTGAGGATCTGCTTGCCCCAGTCGGTACCCCTCAAGGGTTCAAATTTTTTCAGTTGTTCATGGAGTTTGGCAATTAGTGGCGTGTCGTCCGTATGCTGATCATTGGGTCGGGTCAATATTCCACTGACTTCCACCGCGATAATGTCGGTTGCGCCCAAATCCCGGGCGGTTAGCACCGGCACCAGCTCCACGATGCCGCCGTCTACCAGCACGCTGCCGTCTGCCTCGATCACGGGGGTAAAAATACCTGGGATGGCAAAGCTGGCGCGCATGGCATGGAAGAGATTGCCCCGGGTAAAGACTGTCTTTTGTCGCAAGGTCAGATTGGCCGCTACAGCAGCATAGGGTATGGCCAGCTCCTCGATATGTTGCACGCGAATATGTTGGCGTAAAAAGGCCAGTGCCTTGCGTCCATCCAGTAGACCGCTGCCGGAAAAGGTAATGTCCACCATGGGCAGCAGCTGTATCCAATCGAGCCGGGCATAGCCTTCGGCCAGATCTCGCCAGTTACCAGAGGCAATGGCTGCACCGGTAATGGCGCCCATGCTGGTGCCGGCAATACAGTGAATGGCTAGGCCGTGCTCTTCCAGATACTGCATCACGCCCAGGTGGGCCAGCCCTCGGGCGCCGCCGCCGCCTAAAGCAAGACCGATTTTCCGCTGAGGAGGGGTGTCCATGGGTAAAATAACTGATTAACCGTCTAAACCAGAAAGCATACCATGATACAAAAACCGGAGCTTCTTTCTCCTGCGGGCACATTAAAGAACATGCGCTATGCTTTTGCCTATGGCGCGGATGCCATCTATGCGGGGCAACCGCGTTACAGCCTGCGCGTGCGCAATAATGAGTTTACCAATGCCGTGTTGGCGGACGCCATTGCTGAAGCCCACGCGCAGGGTAAGCAGTTCTATGTGGTGAGTAATATTCAGGCCCACAACAGCAAGATCAAGACCTATTTGAAAGACATTGAGCCGGTGATTGAGATGCAGCCGGATGCGTTGATTATGTCCGATCCCGGTTTGATTATGCTGGTTCGGGAGCATTTTCCCGATCAGCCGATTCACCTCTCCGTACAGGCCAATGCAGTCAACTGGGCTGCGGTCAAGTTCTGGCATTCGGTGGGGATTGAGCGGGTGGTGCTGTCCCGGGAGCTGAGCCTGGAGGAGATCGAAGAGATCCGTCAGCAGGTGCCGGCGTGTGAGCTGGAAGTGTTTGTACATGGGGCATTGTGTATTGCCTATTCCGGTCGCTGCCTGCTTTCGGGTTATATCAACAAGCGCGATGCCAATCAGGGTACCTGTACCAACGCCTGTCGCTGGCAATATAACACCTATCAAGCCCGGGAAACGGAAACCGGCGATGTGGTGCCGGTGGAGAAGGTGACCGACTTGACCGGTACCATGGGGCGGGACAGTCCTGTGCTCATGCTGGAGGAAGCGGGACGGCCCGGGGAGTTGATGCCGGCCTTTGAGGATGAGCACGGCACTTATATTATGAACTCTAAGGATCTGCGGGCGGTGGAGCTGGTGCCGGATCTGGTGCGCATCGGTGTGCATTCTCTAAAGATTGAGGGGCGCACCAAATCCCACTTTTATGTGGCGCGCACAGCGCAGGTCTATCGACGCGCCATTGATGATGCCTGTGCCGGTAAACCCATTGATCCGCAACTGGTGCGTGAGCTGGATTCCTTGGCCAACCGAGGCTATACGGTGGGTTTTCTCAAGCGTCATGTGCATAGTGAGTATCAGAATTACGACCAGGGTGCTTCGCGCTCCGATTACCAGCGCTTTGTGGGCGAAGTGGTGGATGCCTCTGATCAGTGGCTGGAGATTGCGGCCAAAAACAAATTTTGTCTCGGGGATGAGTTGGAGATTATGACACCGGCGGGCAACCTGCGGTTACGCCTGGATGCCATGTGGCACCCGAAAACGGGGGAGCGCATGTCTTGTGCCAAAGGCTCCGGCTATGTGGCGCGTATACCGAATCCATTCAAGGACTTGTCCGATCAAACGCTGCGCTATGCGCTGGTGATGCGCTTTGAAAGCTGGGGGTAGCGCCATTATAATTTTTCTGCCACCTTGTCGGAGAGTAGCTCAGCCTGGTAGAGCACCACTTTCGGGAAGTGGGGGTCGCAGGTTCAAATCCTGTCTCTCCGACCACTTTCCCGTCTATTTCCTGCGGGATGATCCTCATGGCGCTTAAGATCCTCGAAGCCTGCATCAACTGCGATATGTGTGAGCCGGAATGCCCCAACAAGGCCATTTCTCTGGGGGCGGAAATCTATGAGATTGATCCGGATAAGTGCACTGAGTGCGTTGGTTTCTATGATGCGCCCACCTGCATGCGTGTCTGTCCTATTGATTGCATCATCAAAGATCCAGATCACGAGGAAGATCACGACACGCTGTACGCCAAATTCGTTAAACTTGTGCAGGACAATCAAATCTAACGGCAAAGGAGGTCTGCATGAGCTTGCCTAAACTGGAACTGATCAGCTTTAAACTTTGTCCTTTTGTGCAACGCACGGTGATCACCCTATTGCATAAGGATGTGCCCTACACCATCACCTATATCGACTTGAACAATCCGCCTGAGTGGTTTGCCAGCGTCTCGCCCCTGGGCAAGGTGCCGGTGTTGAAAGTGGATGATGAGACGGTTCTGTTTGAGTCGGCGGTGATTCAGGAGTATGTGGACGAGATCACCCCGCCGCCTTTGATGCCGCAAGCCCCTCTGACTAAAGCGAAAAATCGGGCTTGGATCAGCTTTGGCGGCGAGGTGGTGATGGCCATGCAAGCGATGGTCAAAGCCGATGAGAGTGACTTTGATGCGGCGAGTAAGAAGCTGAAAGGTCTGTTACAACGGGTGGCTGAGGTACACAGTGGTGGTCAGTGGTTCAATGGTACTGATTTTGCCCTGATTGATGCGGCCTATGCGCCCATCTTCATGCGCTTGCATCTGATCAAGGAAAACTGCGGTGTGGATCTGCTGGCAGATCAACCCGTTTTGGCGGCCTGGTCTGAACACCTGTTGGCGCTGCCCAGTGTCCAGCACGCTGTAGTGGAGGAGTTTCCCAAACTGTATCGCATGATGCTGAAGAAAATGGGCGGCTGGTTGGGAGCACAGTTCGCAGACTGATGTATCGCCGCCAACTGCTTTGGGCAGGGTCGCTGTGGCTGCTGGGAATCCGGCAGGCAGCGGCCCTGTCTGTTTCAGCGGAGGAGGCTTTGCTGGATGGGCTGGCGAGGCGCCTCTTTCAACATGAATGTGGCGGAAAGATTGAGTATTTGATCTGGTGGTCGCCTCATGAGCCTTTTCCTTCCTTGGGTATCGCCCACTTTATCTGGTTGCCTCAAGGGGTGGCGGTACCCTTTGAACAGACTTTTCCACAAATGGTCAGCTTTGTAGGCAGTGCGCCCCAATGGGTGCAGACAACCCATGCGCCCTGGCCGGATCGATCTGCTTTTATACAAGAAGGCGATAGTTCCCGACTTCAAGCTCTGCGTCAGTGGTTGTGGGCCAGCCGGCGTGAGCAGGCGGCGTTTGTGCTGGCGCGTTTTCAGAAACGCTGGCATCAGGCTGTGCCACACCTTGTCGATGCGCCGACTCTGACGCAGAGGCTGCAGGCGCTGATCACGACGCCACAAGGCCTGTTTGCTGTGATTGATTACTTTAATTTCAAAGGGATGGGGGATCATCCTCATGAACGATATCAAACGCAGGGTTGGGGGTTGATTCAGGTATTGCGCCATATGCGTACCCCCACATTGCCCGCCTTTGTTGAGGCGGCAGAGCGGGTCTTACAGCGGCGAATTCGCCTGGCGCCACAGGATGAACGCCACTGGTGGCCCGGCTGGCGCAAGCGGGTACAGAGTTATCTGGAGGTTATATGAAAACGGGTTTGTTGACCTTATGGCGGGCATTGCGTCCGCCGTTTCTGTTGTTGAGCGTGGTGGTGGTGCTT
>DQVN01000116.1 GCA_015661715.1 Sulfurivirga caldicuralii | reverse complement strand
TATGACGCCTTATCAGGCGTTGATTGGTGGAGGTGGGCGGAGTCGAACCGCCGTCCGGGGTGCCTCCATTCAAGCGTCTACATGCTTAGTCAGTCTATTATTCTCGTCTGCCGCTACCCGACTGACAGGGATCACGGCAGACCCAGCCTGTTCGATTTAACTTCTGTCACCCAGGCCCGTGACAGAAGCGATCCCGTTTAAACCGATACCCAACTGGGGCGATACGGGCATCGCACCCAGTGGGCACTGGCTGGATTAAGCAGCCAGAGCGTAGTTTTCGTCGTTTGCAACTATAACAAACCGGAGGATATTTACGAGCATCTCCCAGCTCGGCATGCAGCTTCAACTTCGCACACCCCGTCGAAACCAGTACACCCCCAAAAGGGAAGGATCGAACAGGTTTAGTCATTATATGGGGATCAGCGCACGGTTTTCAATAATCTTTGCTTCTGTCGTTGCCAGTCCCGCTCTTTAAGCGTAGCGCGTTTGTCGTGCAGTTTTTTACCCTTCGCCAAGCCAAAGGACAACTTGACCTTCCCGCGTTTCCAATACAGTTGCAACGGCACCAGGGTATAGCCCTGTTGATCCACCTTGCCCATCAGCCGGTCAATTTCCCGGCGGTGCAGCAGCAACTTTCGGGTTCGGGTTGGGTCATGATGGGTATGGGTGGAGGCAGTGGTCAAAGGGGTGATCAAGGCACCGATAAGCCACGCCTCATTGTTGAGAATTTTGACCCAGGCATCACGGATATTGACCTTACCAGCACGCAGGCTTTTGACTTCCCATCCTTCCAAAGCCAAGCCCGCCTCATAGGTCTCTTCGATAAAATAGTCATGCCGCGCTTTCTTGTTGACGGCAATGACCGGCGAGCTGGATTTTTGTTTCTTGTCTTTTTTTGCCATAATGCCGGGATTATAACCATCAAAGCCGATATGAAAAGGATTTCACGCACTGCATTGCAACCTTACTCTGCCCAACAAATGTTCAATCTGGTCAATGATGTGGCCCGTTATCCCGAATTTCTGCCTTGGTGCAGCAAGGGGGAAATCATCCGCCATGAGGATAATGAAATGATTGCATCCGTGCACATTTCCAAAGGCCCGGTACAACAGCGTTTTACCACACGCAACTACCTGGTGCCCAGTGAACGCATTGATCTTGTGCTGGTAGATGGTCCGTTCAAACACCTACAGGGGCAGTGGCGTTTTACCCCTCTGACTGATAATGCCTGCAAGGTGGAGTTCAACATCGAATACGAGGTGGCTAACGGCCTGTTTGGCAAACTGCTGGCCCCGGTCTTTGAGCAGATCGCCACCACCTTGGTGGATGCCTTTTGTCAGCGTGCAAGGAGTAAGTATGGCAAACCCGCAGCCTAAAAAACCTGAGATGATCACCATTGAGGTGGCCTATGCTGAACCACAACAGCAGTGGCTGCTGCAAGAGCGGGTGCCCGCCGGCACCACGGTTGGGGAAGCATTGAAACGCTCACAAATTCACGAACTGGTGCCCCACCTTAAAATCGACCGTGTGGGCATCTGGTACAAACCGGTCAAGCTGGATCAGCCCTTACAGGATGGTGACCGAATCGAAATTTACCGCCCGCTGCTCATCGATCCTAAGGAGCGGCGCCGTAAGGAAGCGCGCAAAAAGAAAACCTCTTGATCAAGGCTCTGGTTTATCCAGGCGCTGCCAGCGGACAAGATAACCCGCCTCATCAAACCAAAGGCGGAGGTGCTCCACATACTTTTTCTTCAAATCGGACTGATTGGTTGTGAGAAGATAATCCCACACCTTGGGATCAAAGGGATCTGCACCAAACTGCGGACCCAACAGCGCGCGTACTTGATCCTTGCTCAGCCCGACCTGCAACTGTTCCAGTTTTTCTGGTTCAATCAGCACGCCCTGCACTAAAGGCGGTTCATACGCCTGCAACCAACTGCAAGCGGAAGCCGATACCATCCATACACTGATAGCAAAAACTTTTACAAATCTGTCCATTCCATTGAATCCACAAGGCCGATTAGGGATTTGCTATTATAGAACATCAACCAACAAGGCTAAGGGTGAGAACAACATGAGCAGCAAGGATCTGAAAAAAGCCGGCCTGAAAGTAACAGTGCCCCGCTTGAAGATTCTAGAAATCCTGGAGAATGGCGGGGAAGAGGACCATTTTTCCGCCGAAGAGGTCTATCACCTTCTGCGCGAACAAGGGGAAGACGTGGGCCTGGCCACCGTTTATCGCGTCCTGACCCAATTTGAACAGGCTGGCATTGTGCGCCGTCTCAACTTTGACAACAATACCTCTCGCTTTGAGCTGGACCGTGGCGATAATCATGACCATATCGTCTGCCTGAAAACCGGTCATATCAAGGAGTTTGTCGATCCGGTGATCGAGGAACGCATTCGCCAGATCGCCCAAGAGAAGGGTTTTGATCTGGAGAGCCATAACCTGGTCATCTACGGTACCTACAAAAATGCAAAGGAAAAAACATGAACAAAACCCTATTGACCGCGGCACTGGTTCTAACCACAGCTGCCAGCAGCGTGGCCATAGCCGGCGAGCTGAAAACCTATGAGCAAAAGCTAGGTTATGCATTGGGCATGGATATGGCCAAGGGCCTGCAGGAAAAAGGCTTAAAGATTGATCCCAATGCCCTACTCCAGGGCTATAAGGATCAGATGGCTGGTAACCCGCTCAAACTCAGCCAAACTGAACTGGATCAACTGGCGCACGAAACGCAACAACGGGTGCTCGCTTATCAACAAAAACAGCGCCAGCAGCAGGCAGAAGCAAACAAAAAGAAAGAGGCTGAATTCTTCGCCCAAAACGCCAAAGCACCCGGTGTCAAAACGCTACCGGAAGGCATTCAATACCAGGTGCTCAAAAGCGGCAATGGCCCGCACCCCAAAGCGGATGACACGGTGGTTGTTCACTACACCGGTATGCATCTGGATGGCAAGGTGTTTGACAGCTCCATTGAGCGGGGCAAACCGATCCGCATCAAGCTAGACCAGGTTATCAAAGGCTGGCAAATTGTCCTGCCGAAAATGAAAGTGGGCGATCAATGGAAAGTCTGGATTCCGGCTGAACTGGCCTATGGCGAACGCGGCGCCGGGGGCGTCATCGGTCCCAATGAGCCGTTGGTCTTTGAAATCGAACTGCTCAATATCGAACCCAAAGAAGACAAGTCAAAACAACCTCAATCTGCCAAATAACGACCCAAACCCTAAAAAACCCCGCAAAACAGCTGTTTTGCGGGGTTTTTAGGCATAGGCAGGCGGTGATTTTTTCCGCCCGCAAAAATCAGGGGGACCCCTTAGCCATCCAACTTTTTACGCAGCAACTCGTTGACCTGTTTCGGGTTGGCCTTACCTTGCGTGGCCTTCATCACCTGCCCCACAAAGAAGCCGAACAGCTTATCCTTGCCGCCCCGATACTGTTCCACCTGCTGCGGATTATTGGCGATCACTTCATCAATGATCGCTTCGATAGCGGACGCATCGGTAATCTGCTTCAACCCCTTAGCTTCGATAATCTCATCGGCACTGCCTTCACCGTCCCACATCGCTTCAAACACTTCCTTGGCGATCTTGCCAGAAATGGTGTTATCCACGATGCGCGCCAGCAGCTCGCCCAACCTGAGCGCTGAAATGGGTGACTCGCCCAGCACAAGATTTTCCTTGTTCAGCGCACCCAGCAACTCCACCATGACCCAGTTGGCGCACAGTTTAGGCTCACCTTTCACCGTGGCGACCACCTTCTCAAAATAATCCGCCAACTCTCGAGATGCGGTCAGCACCCCGGCGTCATAAGCCGGTAGACCATACTGACTCATGAAACGCGCACGCTTGGCATCCGGCAACTCTGGCAAGGTTTCGCGTACCGCCTCGATCATCTCAGGGGTAATCTCCAGGGGCAGCAGGTCTGGGTCCGGGAAGTAGCGATAGTCGTTGGCTTCCTCCTTTTCACGCATGGAACGGGTCTCGTCCTTGACCGAATCATACAGTCGTGTCTCCTGCACAATGGTGCCGCCCGACTCCAAAATATCCATGTGGCGCTCGATCTCATACTGCAGCGCCTTTTCCAGGAACTTGAAGGAGTTGATATTTTTCAATTCTGTGCGCGTACCCAATGGATCACCCGGGCGGCGAATGGAGACATTGGCATCCACCCGGAACGAACCTTCCTGCATATTGCCGTCACAAATCTCCAGATACTGCACCAGTTCGTGAATTTTTTTGGCATAGGCAATCGCTTCCTCAACGGAACGCATATCCGGCTCCGAGACGATCTCCAGCAGGGGTGTGCCGGCGCGATTAAGGTCGATACCGGTCATGCCGGCAAAATCCTCATGCAAGGATTT
>DQVN01000003.1 GCA_015661715.1 Sulfurivirga caldicuralii | reverse complement strand
GGTGGCCGGAGAACGTATCCACCGCAACGCGGCCACCCAGGGACTGAAGCAGCTGCAGCCTGGTGACTATGTCGCCATCAATGCCTGGCCACGCGCAGATGGCAGCTGGCTGGCCACGCGCATTGATCCTAACCCCCAACGGATCGAGCGGGTAGCGCCCCCTTCCCTGGATAGCCTGCATACCCAGCGAGCCGTAGTACAAGGCACAGTTGTTCAACAACAGGGCAAGTATGTTTTGGCTCCCTACGACCTACCACTGAGCGCAACGGTTGCCAAGCAAATCGAGCAGGGCGACCTGGCGCTAGCTATCGCTCAACGGGTAAATAAACACTGGCAAATAACGCAGATACAGCGCTTACACCACTGGAAGATGGACTGGCAACAGATGCACCAACCATCGCATTCCATGCCCGCCACACCGACCCAACACAGGCAGGCTGAACCCATTGGACAGATCCGCAAACTACGCGAAGCACAACATACACTGTATGAGCAAAGACATGCGAGCAGGGAGATGCGAGAACAAATGGAATCCCTCCATGAACAGCGGCAACAGACGGAAAATATGCGAGAATACCGTGGTCACTTTGAAGACTTATCCATACAGCGAGAAATACTAGAAGAGGGCTGGAGGCGCCGCAACCATCATGACCCATGACCACCAGTACACAACCGGTATCATCCGCATCAAAAACCTGCTGTTGCGCACCTATGTGGGCATCAACCCCGATGAAAAAAGCAAAAAGCAGGATGTACTGATCAATTTGGCCATCCGCTGCGACGAACGGCTGCTCCACGCCAAAGAAGGCCGCATCGACCAAACCCTGGACTACAAAAAAGTCGTCAAGACCATTATCCCCTTTGTGGAGGAAAATCGTTTCGAGCTGCTGGAAGTCATGACGCGGCAAGTTTTAGATCTGGTGATGTCTTTTGACGGTGTCCAATGGGCCCAGGTGGAAATCGACAAGCCCCATGCCATCCGCTTTGCCGAATCCGTCTCCATCACCCTGCAAGCCCAGCGCCCTCCGTCCCCCAAAACGGCTTAAAGAAACAAAAAGGCCAGATTCAATGCAATAATCAATGCGGCACAGGCCCAGGCGACATTGATCATCCACTGCGGGGGCCGCATCTCGCCCATCAGCTTGCGGTTGCTGACCAGCAGAATCAAGGGCACCAGGGTAAACGGCAGTTGCATGGATAGAATCACCTGGGAAAGCACCAGCAGGCTCAAGGGCTTGGCGGCCAGCAAAATGGCGATCACCGCCGGCACCATGGTCAGCAGACGCAATCCCATTCGCACTTTGGCGATATTGACCGGCCGCCCCAGCAGGGGCTCGAACACCACCTGTCCAGCCAATGTGGCGGTGGTCGAGCTGGCGATACCTGAAGCCAGCAGCGCAATGCCAAAGGTCAGCGCCGCCGCCTGGCCAAACAGGGGCCCCAGGGTTACATAGGCCTGATCGATATCGGTAATCAACATCCCCTGCTGATGAAAGGCGGCGGAGGCCATAATCAAAATGGCCGAGTTCACCAACCAGGCAGCCGTGAGCGCCCCGATCGTGTCCCAGCGCATAATGCGCATAATCCGCCGCTTATCATGCTGACCTTCATCTACCAGACGGGTGAGCACCTGGGACGAGTGGAGAAAAATATTATGCGGCATCACCGTGGCGCCGATAATACCCAAGGCGATAAACAAGGCCGTTGTCTCGAATATCTGATCATTGGGCACAAACCAGTTATAGGTGACATCGGCCCAGTCCGGCTGGACAATGGACAGCTCGATCACATAGCCCAAGCCAATGGTGGCTACAAAAGCGATAATGGTCATCTCCACCCAGCGGAATCCATAACGCTCCAGCCACAAGATCAGCAGCACATCGAAAACGGTCAGAAATACCGCCCACACCAGCGGGATATCAAACAGCAGGTTCAAGGCCACTGCTACGCCCAAAAATTCCGCCAGGTCTGTGGCCATCATGGCCAGCACCGCTGTGAACAACAGCCCTTTAGCCCGCCAGCCCGACCAGCGCTGAGCAATCAAACACGCCAGATCCTGACCGGTTACGATACCAAGACGAGCCGCCAACAACTGCATCAGAATCGCAATCGCCGAGGCCAGCGTGATAACCCATAGCAACGCATAGCCATAGCGGCTACCCGCCTCCAAAGATGTCGCCCAGTTGCCGGGGTCCATATACCCCACCGACACCAAAAAGGCCGGGCCCAAATAAAACCAGAAGGGTCGCCTTAACGTCTGCCCCATCTATCAGCTCCACAAAACTAATTTTTAGACTGGACTAAATTTTAATTGGAACGCATCAATATCTCAACAACAATAGCTATTCAACCAAGCTGCAAAACATGCAAAGCCCCGGACTGCTCATTACAATAAGCGCCATGCCCAGTCACCTTGATCTCAACAGCCGCAGTGTGCAGGACTACCTCAAGGCCCTGTACAAACTGCAACAACAGGATGCGCCTGTCAGCACCAATGTGCTGGCTGAACGCCTACAGGTGGCGCCCGCTTCCGCCACCGCCATGATGAAAAAGCTGGCCGAAGCAGGGTTGGTGGAACATATACCTTACCAGGGCTGCCGCCTGACCGACAGCGGCCGCCAGCAAGCGCTGAAAATGGTGCGCCGCCACCGCATTATCGAACAGTTCCTGCAGCAGGTACTCCACTATGGCCTGGATGAAGTGGACGAGGAGGCGGAGGTATTGGAGCACGCCGTATCGGACAAGCTCATTGAACGCATGTGGCAAGTACTCGGTCAACCCAGCCATGATCCCCATGGCTCACCCATTCCCGATCACCAGGGCCGCTTTCCTGAACAAAGCGCCCGCCCCCTTTGCAGCTTTTCTCCAGATCAACCTTTGCGCATTGTTCGCCTCAAAGAGCGCAGCCCCGCCCAGTTACGCTATCTGCACCAATTAGGCATTGAGCCTGGTGCTGTTGTGCGCCTGGTGGATAAGGCTCCGTTCAACGGCCCCATCATATTGCACACCCCCAATGGCCAGCACCCCATCGCCTGGGAGCTTGCCGAAGCAATCCTGGCAGAGCCCGACACTCCCTGACTCCAGGTGTCGGCGTTTACAGCAGAGTCAAAGCAGCGCAACAAACGCGGCTAAATCAGCACTCAATATCCAATTCGACTATTTCCCTACAAAAAGCAGTGTAGGCAGGTGCAAGCCGGTTTGCTATGATATAGCGTCTATTTTTCGGTGACTTACGATAGCCATGAGCAAAATTCTGCCTGATGTGGCCTGCGAAACCACCTCCGATCAGGAGGGCCGCCTTAACTGGGTGGGCATGAGCCAAATCGAACTACCCATCCAAATCGCTGGCTGCGAGGGAGAGCCGGTGCGCGTGCCCACCCTCGCAGATGCCTTTGTCAACCTGATCGAACCCGCCAGCAAGGGTATTCACATGTCGCGACTGTATCTGCGCATGGACCAGTTCTCCCAGAGCGGGCCGGTCACCACTCAAACCCTGAGACAGTTGTTGGCCGACTTTATTAGCTCCCACAACGGCTTGAGCAACCGCGCCCATGT
>DQVN01000094.1 GCA_015661715.1 Sulfurivirga caldicuralii | reverse complement strand
TTGTTGCGGGACACCTGGCACAGATGGGGCTTGTCTTTTGGTACACCGCCATCGGAGATGACCGGCGTCAGATCCAGGTTTTTCATCTTATCCGTCGGCGGATTGTCGATCACTTCCAGCAGGTCTACGCGGCCCACCAGATCAGCCAGGGATTTGACGCCCAGGCGTGCCAGCCACTCCCGCGTTTCTTCGGCCACGAAACGGAAGTAGTTCATTACCATTTCTGGCAGACCGATAAAGTGCTCTTTGCGCAGGCGTGTATCCTGAGTAGCCACGCCCACGGCGCAGGTGTTCAGGTGGCAGATGCGTAGATACTTACAGCCCAGCGCGATCATGGGGGCGGTGCCGAAGCCGAAGCTTTCCGCACCCAGAATGGCGGCCTTGATCACATCCAGTCCGGTTTTTAAACCGCCGTCGGCCTGTAGGATCACCTGACCGCGTAGGTCATTGGCGCGCAGCACCTGATGGGCCTCGCTGATACCCAACTCAAATGGTGAGCCGGCGTATTTCACCGAAGTCAGGGGACTGGCACCGGTGCCGCCGTCATAGCCGGAGATGGTGATCAGGTCGGCATAGGCTTTCGCCACCCCTGCGGCGATGGTGCCTACGCCGGGTTCAGCCACCAGTTTGACGGAGATCAGCGCTTTCGGGTTGATCTGTTTGAGGTCGAAGATCAACTGCGCCAGATCCTCGATGGAGTAGATGTCATGGTGTGGTGGTGGCGAGATAAGAGTAACGCCGGGCACGGAGTGGCGCAGCTTGGCGATATACACATCCACTTTGTGGCCGGGGAGTTGTCCGCCTTCGCCCGGCTTGGCCCCCTGGGCGATCTTGATTTGGATCACCTCGGCATTGCGCAGGTAGTGGGCAGTGACGCCGAAACGGCCGGAGGCCACCTGTTTGATCTTAGAAACCTTTTCGGTGCCAAAGCGCGCCGGGTCTTCGCCGCCTTCGCCGGAGTTGGAGCGGGCACCCAGGCGGTTCATGGCCGTGGCCAGGGCCTCGTGGGCCTCAGGAGAGAGGGCGCCCAGGGAGATGCCTGCTGAGTCGAAGCGCTTGAGAATCTGTTCCACCGGTTCCACTTCATCCAGCGCAATGGGCTGGATATCCTTGCGGAAGGTGAGCAGATCGCGGATGGTCATGGGCGGGCGGTTGTTCACCGCATCGGCAAACTTCTGGTAATAGGTTTTATCCTCCAACTGCACTGCCTGGCGCAAGTAGTTGACCACATCGGGGTTGTAGGCGTGGTATTCACCACCATGCACATACTTGAACAGCCCACCCTGATCCAGGGTGCGGCGTGGGTTGAAAGCGCGCTTGGCGAGTTGTTTCAGGTCTTCTTCCAGATGGGTGAAGGTGGTTCCTTCAATGCGGCTGGTGGTGCCGGTAAAGCACAGGTTGACCACCTCGCTGTCCAGCCCGACAATTTCAAACAGTTGGGCGCCGCGGTAGGAGGCGATGGTGGAGATGCCCATTTTGGAGAGGATCTTGAACAGGCCTTTGTTGATCCCTTTGCGGAAGTTGCGGATATAAAAGTTGAGCCCGGCTTCTGCCGCCAGCTCTTTAGTGCGCATCAGATCTTCCAGTGCCTCATAGGCCAGGTAGGGGTAGACGGCGGTCGCGCCATAGCCGATTAGCACGGCAAAATGGTGCGGATCGCGGGCGGTGGCGGTTTCCACCACAATATTGGCGTCCGGACGCAGGCCTTCGTTCACCAGGCGGTGGTGGACGGCGCCGACCGCCATGGGCGCTGGAATGGTGAGCAGATCCGCTTCAATGCCCATATCCGAGAGCACCAGGATGGTGATGCCCTCTTTCACTGCTTCGACAGCGGCGGCGGCTACATCTTCAATGGCCTGCTTGAGCGATTTTTCTTCCGGATTGTAGTGCAGGCTCAGGATCACATGGCGATAGTCCGCATCTGTCTGCATAATCAGTTGATTAAACTGAGATGGGGTCAGCACGGGGCTGCTCACATCCAGACGCTTGGCATGATCCGGCCCTTTTTCGAACAGGTTTTTCTCACGGCCAAAGCTGGTGGCCAGGGACATAACGATGTTTTCCCGCAAAGGGTCGATGGGCGGGTTGGTCACCTGGGCGAACATTTGGCGGAAGTAGTCGTACACCGATCGGGGTCGCTGGGAGAACACAGGCAGCGGCGCATCATCGCCCATGGAGGCTGTGGTCTCTTGCCCATCCTCGGCCAGCACCCGCAGGACTTGATCCCGCTCTTCAAAGGTGACTTGGAAATATTTTTGGTACAGCTCGGCGGTTTTGGCATCGAAGCCGAGGATTTTTTCATCCAGGGTGGGGTCTTCATCCAGCTTGTGGTTGAGGCCCTGATCCATCCACTGGCGATAGGGGTGTTGTTGCGCCAAATCCCGATCGATCTCTTCCGGCTTGAGCAGTCGTCCATTCTCCAGGTCGACGGCCATCACCTGCCCAGGCTTGAGGCGGCCCTTCTCGACGACATCGGCCGGGTCATAGTCATAAACACCGATTTCAGAGGCGAAGGTGATGGTGCGGTCTTTGGTGATGACATAACGGGTCGGGCGCAGGCCATTGCGGTCCAGGGCACAGATGGCATAGCGGCCTGTGTTCAGCACCATACCGGCCGGGCCGTCCCATGGTTCCATATGCATGGAAGCGTATTCGAAGAAGGCGCGCAGATCGGGATCCATATGGGGCACATTCTGCCATGCCGGTGGAATCAACAGACGCAGCGCTTCGAACACGCTCAGCCCGCCCAGGGTAAGCACCTCGATCATGTTATCGAGGCTGGAGGAGTCGGAACCCTCCTGGGAGACCAAAGGCTTTAAGGTGTGTAGCAGCGGCAGTTTATCGGTTTTCAGTTTGCTCTGTCGCGCGCGGGCCCAGTTGCGATTACCGCGGATGGTGTTGAGTTCACCATTGTGCGCCAGAAAGCGGAAAGGTTGCGCCAAGCGCCACTGGGGCAAGGTGTTGGTGGAAAAGCGCTGGTGGTAGGAGATCAGCGAAGACTCGAAGGTGGGGTTGTTCAGGTCCTCATAGTAGGCGGGCAGCTCCCGCGGCATCACCAACCCCTTATAGGAGACCAGCTGGCTGTGCAGCGAGGCCACATAGAAGTCCGCATCCTCAGGCTCAATGACCATTTCCGTCTGGCGACGGGCGGTGAACAGGGCGCGGTTGAAGTCTGCTTCATCCATCCCGTCCGGGGCGTTGACGAATAACTGAAGAATCTCCGGCTCCATGCCGGCGGCCTGTGCCCCCAGCACCTCTGAACGCACCGGTACATCACGCCACCCAGCCACCTGCAATCCCTGGGCGTTCAGCTTGGCCGCCAGCGTCTCTTTGGCTTTCTGCTGCTTGTCGGCCGCCTGGCTGAGGAAGACCATGCCCACGGCATAGGTATCGGCCAGGGTGATGCCAGCTTCTTCCGCTACTTTACGGAAGAAGGCATCGGATTTTTTGATCAGCAGCCCACAGCCGTCACCGGTGCAGCAGTCTGCCGCCACGCCGCCCCGGTGGGTCATGCGCGCCAGCGACTCAATGGCGGTCTGCAATAGTTGATGGCTGGGCTTGTCATCCATCTGGGCGATGAGGCCAAAACCGCAGTTTTCCGTTTCATACTCGGGGCGGTATAGCCCGCGGAGGGATTGCAGTGTGTTCATAGGGCACTGTTCCTGTTTCTGTCGCTTAAGGCGAAAAATGGCGCAGCATTATAAACGGTGCGCCAGGATTTCATCAAATTTCAAAGGCTTAGCCGTTCAGTCGCAGGGTTCGCACAGGCTTTTGCCCGTCATCTCCTCTGGAATCGGCAGTTCCATTACATCCAACAACGTGGGCATCACATCCGGCAGGCCGCCCCCTTCCCGCAGCTTGCAAGGTTTATGACCGCAGTAGATGAACGGCACCGGATTAGTGGTATGGGAGGTGAGCGGTTGACCGGTTTGTGGATCACGCAACTGTTCGATATTGCCGTGATCGGCGGTGATGATCGCTTCGCCGTCCATTTCCCGCAACGCCTCCATGATTTGGCCCAGAGCTTTGTCCACCGCTTCCACCGCTTTGATGCAGGCGTCCATCTTACCGGAGTGGCCCACCATGTCCGGGTTGGCGATATTGCACACGAAGGTGTCATATTCCCCGCTGCGGATGGCGTCACATAGTTTGTCGGCCAGCTCGAATACACTCATTTCCGGCTTGAGGTCATAGGTGGCCACCTTGGGGGAAGGGATGAGAATACGTGCCTCACCCTCAAATGGCGCCTCACGTCCGCCGTTGAGGAAGAAGGTGACATGGGCGTACTTTTCCGTTTCCGCAATGCGCAACTGTTTCAGTCCCAGCTTGCTGACCCATTCACCAAAGGTGTGTTTCAGTTTTTGCGGCGGGAAGGCCACATGCACGCACCCCTCAAAGTTCTTGTTGTATTCGGTCATGGTGACGAATTCAGAAAAATGGGGGTGAGCACAGCGGGGGAATTTGGCAAAATCCCGCTCGATGAAGGCGCGGGTCAGCTGGCGGGCGCGGTCGGCGCGGAAGTTGGTGAAGATAATGGCATCGCCATTTTTGATTTTATGGTGCTTGTCTTTCTTGTTGAGGATCACCGTGGGCTCGATAAATTCATCCGTTTCGCCACGGGCATAGGCCATTTCTAC
>DQVN01000068.1 GCA_015661715.1 Sulfurivirga caldicuralii | reverse complement strand
TATCGTCCCCAGGTAAGGCATCATACCTATCATCATAGACATAGATTGCAGCACGCACCTCATCGATTTTTTTGACGGTATTCTTAATCTTCGCCTGCTCAACCAATTCCTGGCCTTTGAAGACAGCGCCCAAGAGCAAACCGATAATCACCATTACAATGGCGATCTCCACCAGGGTAAAACCCTGTTGTCTGGCTTTCATATCACGCATGGTTGTTTCTCCTATTGTTTGTGGTTGTTGACTGGATGCACCGCATCCTTTCAGTTCCTATTATCGACCCAATTGTATCTGGGTAAAGAGTAAAATTTTTTTACAGTCAAGTAAAGCGAAGGGATTGGGGAATGGGCAAAAGGGCGGCAAATACACCAGGGCGGGTATTGATTGTGGATGATGACCCGGCATTGCGGGAGATGTTGGCCATGGGGTTGGAGGCGGCGGGGTATGCGGTGGCGCAGGCGCAGAGTCGCGAGGCGGCGCTGCAGGCGCTGGATGGTTTTCATCCGCATGTGGTGGTGCTGGATCTGGGGATGCCGCCCCATGAGCATGGGTTGGAGGAGGGGCTGGCGGTGCTGCGCTGGTTGCAGGCCCATCCCCGGGCGTTAAAGGTGATTGTGCTGACTGGGCAGGATCCTGAGCGGAGCGCTTTTGAGGCGGTGAAGCTGGGGGCATTTGATTATCTGACCAAACCGGTGGAGTTGCCGGCGTTGGTGCGGGCGATTGAGCGGTGTCTGTTATTTCTGCAGCAGGAGCGTCAGTTGCGCGAGCAGGAGCAGCACCAGCGGGTGGTGTTGTCGCTGCCGTTGGGGGCGGGGGTGAAGCCGGCGCGGAATGTGGCCGAGGAGCAGTTGTTGCGCCAGGTGCTGGAGGAGACGGGGTTTAATATCCATGAGACGGCGCGGCGTTTGCGCATGACGCGGGAAAATGTCTATTACCTGCTGAAAAAATATGCCATTAAACGACCGGAGTAGGTGGGGGTAGGGGGATGGAAGCGCTGTGGCTTTTGGGCGTTTTTTTGGCGGTATTGGGGCTGGGGATGTTGCTGGCCGCCTATTTTCTGCACCGTCAGGCGAAAGAGGCATTGCGCTTGATGGATGCGTTGATGGATTTGAAGCAGCGGTATGAGGGGGATCTGCTCCATTTTGTGCCGCAAAGTTTGCCGCTGTTGCAGCAGGCGGGGATGGGGTATGGGCAGGTTCAGCTACGCTGGTTTGGCGAGACGGTGCGCTTTGAACGGGGGCAAGCTGAGGCGATCCAGCAGGCAAGCTGTCAGGCGCAAACGATTGGGGATGGGGATATTAGGCTGGAGGTATTGCTGTGCCCTCAGCCCAGGTTGCGTGGAGAGCGGGCGGTGCTCTACGGCATGATGACCCGTTTGTGGCTGCAGTTGCTGGTTTCTCAAGTCAACGGTCGGTTGGCGCAGTTACATCTGGCGCAGCAGCAGTTGCGTCGGCATGCGCTGTTTTTCCAGCATGATTTAAAAAATCTGGCGCAGTTTATGGGGCTGTTGAGCACGCAGGTGCAGCGTTGTGCTTCGCCATCGGAAGCGCAGGCATTGGTGCAGCGGCTGCAAAAAGTCCTGCCGGCCCTACAGCAACGGGCTGGACGCATTTTGCAGCATCTCTCTCAGCCGCAACAGAACGCAGGCCAGGCGCAGCGCGTTGTGGTGGAGGTGGCGGATGAGGTACAGCGGGTGGCGCAGGCATTGGATCTGACGGTGAGCATTCAGGGAAAGGCGCAGGTAACGGTGGTGGAAAGCGCCTGGCGGCAGGGGCTGCAGAATGTGCTGGAGAATTTCCGTCAGCATCAGGGTTCGGTGCCGGTTCAGGTGCATATTGATTCAGCGGAAAGTGGCGTGGATATGCTCCTGACCTGTGAGGGGATGGACGCGTTGGATGAGGAAAAACGGTTGCGCATGTTTGAGCCTTTTTGGACCACCAGTGAGAGTGGGATGGGGTTGGGGTTGTATATCGCCCGGCAGAGTTTTCAGGCGGCTTGTGGTGGCAGATTGGATGTGATCGTGCTGGATCGGGAGAGGGGGCGGTGGGGGTTTGTGATCCACTGCCCCAAAAGCAGTGGGACTTAGCGGCCTGTTTGTAGATAGTGTTCGGCTTTTTCCAGGTTTTCCGGTTCGCCGACGAGGATGATGACATCCTCATTGCGCAGGCGCGTTTTGTCATCGGGGTTTTCGCCGCGGATATGTCCGCGTTTGACCGCCTGAATCCTGATGCCCAGATCGCCTAAGGCCAGCTCATTGATACGCCGACCGGTGGCGAAGCTGTCTTCCGATAGGGGAACGGCGTGAGTAATCTTGCGGATACCCTGATCTTTGAGGTGGTTGTAGCCGCTTTCTCCCTCATAGAAGCCATCCAGGACATCGGCCCGCTGGCGTCTGGCTTGCTCCAGGGCGCTGAGGACTTTCACTTCCTCATGCCCCAGTTTGAGCAGGACTTCGGCGCTGAGCAGCAAGCTGGCTTCGAAGGTGTCGGAGATGACTTCGGTTGCCCCGGCTTTGATGAAATCTTCATAGTGTTTGTCGTCACGGATGCGCACCAGCACGGGAATATCCGGGCGCAGGCGGCGTACGGCTTCCAGGGTTTTCATCGCCATGGTTTCATCGCCATAGGT
>DQVN01000052.1 GCA_015661715.1 Sulfurivirga caldicuralii | reverse complement strand
TCAAGCGGCGCAAACTGGATAACCGCATCCAGCCGGTTGCGGAACTCCGGCGTAAAGGTTTTTTTCAGTTCCACATCAAAGTCCCGCGTATGATCCTGCTGTACAAAGCCCATACTGGCCCGCGCCATCTGTTGCGCCCCTACATTGGAGGTCATGATCAGAATCACATTGCGAAAATCCGTCTTCCGTCCATTGTTGTCGGTCAGGGTGCCGCTGTCCATCACCTGCAGCAGGATATTGAACACATCCGGGTGGGCCTTTTCGATCTCATCCAGCAGCACCACACTGTGGGGGTGCTTGTTCACCGCCTCGGTCAACTGGCCGCCCTGATCATAGCCCACATAACCCGGCGGGGCGCCGATCAGGCGGGAAACCGTATGGCGCTCCATATATTCGGACATATCGAAGCGAATCAGCTCCACCCCCATATGCAGCGCCAGTTGGCGTGCCAGCTCTGTCTTGCCGACCCCCGTGGGGCCGGCGAAAAGAAAATTGGCAATGGGTCGGTCAGGGTGTTTCAGGCCGGAGCGGGCCAGCTTGATGGCGGCGACCACCTGATCCACTGCCGCGTCCTGACCGAAAATGACCCGCTTCAGATTGGGCGCCAGATCCGCCAGCTTATCCCGCTCCTTCTCGGTGATTTTTTCCAAAGGGACCCGGGCCATCTTGGCCACGACCCGTTGAATATCGGTCACCCCCACCTGGGTGCGGCGCTTTTTGTGCAAGGCGAAACGGGCACCCGCCTCGTCGATGACATCGATGGCCTTATCCGGCAGATGGCGATCCGGCAGGTAGCGGGCCGACAGCGCTGCGGCTGCTCGCAGCGCAGGGAGGGTATAGCGCACTTGATGATGAGACTCAAATTTATCTTTTAACCCTTTGAGAATACTGAAGGTTTCTTCTACGCTGGGCTCGACCACATCGATCTTCTGGAAGCGACGCGCCAAGGCGCGATCCTTCTCAAAAATGGTGCGAAATTCCTCATAGGTGGTGGCGCCGATACAGCGCAACTGGCCCGCCGCCAGCGCGGGTTTCATCAGATTGGATGCATCCAAGGCGCCTCCCTGTACCGCTCCTGCGCCCACAATGGTATGGATTTCATCAATAAACAGGATGGCCTGCGGTTGCTTGGCCAATTCATCGATCAACTGTTTGAAGCGCTGTTCAAAATCGCCGCGGTAGCGGGTGCCCGCCATCAGCGCTCCCATATCCAATGAGTACACCCGAGCGTCCTGGAGTTTATCCGGCACCTGGCCTTGAACAATGCGCAGCGCCAGCCCTTCGGCAATGGCGGTCTTCCCTACGCCTGGCTCACCCACCAGAATCGGGTTGTTCTTGCGCCGACGGGAGAGGATCTCCAAAGTGCGCTCGATCTCCCAGTCCCGACCAATGACCGGATCAATACGCCCCTGTTCAGCCTCCCGATTGAGATCCCGGCTAAACTGCTCCAGCGGGCCAGGTTCATCCCTCTGTTTACGCTCGACGGTGATCTGATCATCCTCAGCAAACAAATCCTGTTCTGCCGATTCGATCATGGCCTGCTCTTCGGCGGTGACACCATGGGCGATATAGCTGAGCACATCCACCCGATGCACCCCGTGTTTTTCCATGCAATAGACCGCATAGGTATCCTGCTCGGAGAAAATGGAGGCCAGCATATGCAAGCCATCCACCTCTTCATAGCCGTTGGACTGAACGGTGTAAATGGCTCGCTCAATCACCCGCTGCACGGCCAGCGTCGGGTGCAGTTCCACCACTTCCGGCGCGCGTGGGAGTTCATTGGCCAGATAGCGTTCCAGAGACATCTCAATGTCGCCCACATCGACGCTGCAAGCGTAGATGACATCCTGCACATCATCCAATGAGAGCAGCTCCAGCAAAACATGCTCCAGCGTCACAAACTCGTGGCCCATCTCATGGGCCAGCGCAAATGCTTCCGATAAAATCCTCTGTACGTCTTTACTTAACATATCTACTCGTCATCTACCTCAATCTGGCACAGCAACGGATGACCATGGGCCCGACTATAGCGGTTTACCTGCATCATCTTGGTCTCGGCAATCTCTTTGGGATAGATGCCGCAAATTCCTTTACCTTCTTTATGCACCTGCCACATAATTGCTGAGGCGCGGGATTGGCTATGGCCAAAAAAACGCATCAGCACCTCCACCACAAAGTCCATGGGGGTGAAATCATCGTTATACAATACCACCTTCCACTTCCGTGGCGGACGCACGCGCACCGGCGCCTTTTCCAGAACCTCTGCCCCGTCAAAGCTATAATTCCAACTCATAATTTCATTATATATGAGACGTCAAGCCCCTTATGCAAGACCCCATCATTCTTTACACACCTGAAGCAGACAGTCTGGCCCACGCCCTGAGTGACTGGCTGGACAATCGCGCCATCCTGACACCCATTCACGGGGAAAAAGGGCTGAACGGGGCGTTTGCCGACCTGCCGCCCAACAGCGAGGTATACACCTTTTTGCCTGATTCGCTCATGCCCACTGCGCTCAACGCCGCTGAAGAGATGACCCTGTGGCCACTGCCATGGGAAGGCAATCCTCACACCCGTAGCGGCTTACTGTTGGAGAGCAACTGGCAGGCCCAGATGCAACGGTGGCAGACGGAACAGCCTGGCGCACTCACCCAGCTACCTTGCGCCAATGCGCGCTGGCTGCTCAACCGTATCAGCATTGGCACAGCGCTACAGCCACCAGACACACGCCTGCTGGATAAACTCAAATGGGGCATCAAACGCCTGCGTCATGCCCGACTGCGCCCGTTCACCCTGACCACCGCTAAAGGCCAGCAGATTCCATTGGCTGCCCTGAACATCCAGATGGGCGACAGCGCCGCGATCTGTAACCGTTTTAACCATCTGTGTACCGAGGCGCAGATGCAAACGGGCCGGGTGACCACCCTGGTATTCGCCCCTCAGAGTATCGTGCAATTCTTCAATCTGGCCTTAAGGCGTTGGCTGCCAGGCAAAACCACAGCGCTGCCCCAGGGTGTGGGCATGGTACGCAGCCAACAGTTGCAGTTAAGCAGTGATCGCCCTTTTCCTTACCGCATCGATCACGAAACCTTTATGGACACGCAACTGGACATCACTTATGCCCCACTGCCCTGCCGACTGATACCCGGTCGTGCCTTGATGCAGGACACCACAGAACGGGACACATTGCGTCTAGATGGCGTACCTACAGGTGAAGAAGCGGTAGCGTTTTACCGCGAACGCCCCCTGCCTTTGTTTCCCCACGCGGGGGAGAACGCTTTTGCGGAGCTATTTGCGCAAATTCGTCAAGGTGCCCGCTTCGACGCCCCATTCGGCGTACTGCTGGTGCTCAGCGTGCTGCTGGCCACCTTAGGCTTGTTCCAGAATTCCGCCCCGGTGATTATCGGCGCCATGATCCTGGCCCCTCTGATGGCGCCCATTGTTTCCCTCTCCATGGGACTGATTCGTTTGGATGGGCGCTTGCTGCGCCAAAGCGCGCGTACGGTGGCGTTGGGCACGCTACTGTCCATTGCCCTGGCGGCGCTGTTTACCTGGCTGATGCCCTTTAGCCACCTGACCGAGCAAATGGCCAGCCGTACCCACCCCACCCTGCTGGATCTGGGGGTGGCCATTCTCTCCGGCCTGGCTGCCGCCTATGCCTACAGCCGCGAAGAGGTGGCCAAAAGCTTGGCCGGCGTGGCCATCGCCGTTGCCCTCGTACCGCCCCTGGCGGTGGCGGGTATTGGTTTGGGCTGGGGCGACTGGCCCATGTTCCAAGGGGCATTTTTGCTGTTTCTAGCCAACCTGGTCGGCATCCTCGTCGCCTCTGGATTTCTGTTTTATGTGCTGGGATTCAGCTCACTGCGCACAGCGCGTACCGCCATGCTCTACAAGCTGGCCCTGTTATTGGCAATCGCGCTGCCCCTCGGGCTGGCCACCCACACTCTGCTGGAAGAAGAGCGACTGTACCAAAAGCTCAATGAGCTCAAGGTGATT
>DQVN01000131.1 GCA_015661715.1 Sulfurivirga caldicuralii | reverse complement strand
GGTCATGCGTCAGGGACGCATTGTGGAGCAGGGAGAAGTGGCCAAGGTGTTGACGGCTCCAACCCACGACTATACCCGCCAGTTGTTGGCCGCCGCCCCGCGCATGGTGCGCCAGGCCATGGAGTCGCTCTATAACCCCGCATAAAGCTGTATTCAGGTTGTGCTTTCCCGATTTTACGCTTGAACAGAGGGATGGCTCGAGTGAAA
Source organism: Sulfurivirga caldicuralii (assembly GCA_015661715.1). GTDB lineage: Bacteria > Pseudomonadota > Gammaproteobacteria > Thiomicrospirales > Thiomicrospiraceae > Sulfurivirga > Sulfurivirga caldicuralii_A. The sequence goes on along the minus strand of DQVN01000131.1, from coordinate 9,359 downwards.
ACACTGTTTTCACTGTGTAAAGACCGGTTAGCCAGGCCCTTGTTAAAAACACATTAACAAACGATTTAACATGTTGAAAAATGATTGATATTTATTGTTGGTGTGCTTGGTGCTTAGATGGTCCGGCATTAATTGTGAATGTTTAATTCTCATCCTGGAGGAGTGCCAATATGGCCATGGAGACGTTCTATGAAGTGATGCGGCGTCAGGGTATTACCCGTCGCAGCTTTTTGAAGTATTGTAGTTTGACTGCGGCTGCCCTCGGATTAGGGCCGGCCTATGCCAATAAGATTGCCCATGCCATGGAGACCAAGCCGCGTACGCCGGTGATCTGGTTGCATGGTTTGGAGTGTACCTGCTGTACCGAATCGTTCATCCGTTCTGCACACCCGCTGGTCAAAGATGTGGTGCTGTCCATGATTTCATTGGACTATGACGACACCATTATGGCGGCTGCGGGTCACCAGGCCGAAGCGATTCTGGAGGAGATCAAGGAAGAGTACAAGGGTCGTTACATTCTGGCGGTAGAAGGGAACCCACCGCTAAATCAGGATGGTATGTCTTGTATTATTGCTGGTCGCCCCTTCCATGAGCAGTTGAAGTGGATGGCGGAAGATGCCAAAGCGATCATTTCCTGGGGTTCCTGCGCCAGCTGGGGGTGTGTGCAGGCGGCCAAGCCGAACCCGACTCAGGCGGTGCCAGTACACAAATTTCTGGGTAGCGGTTATGACAAGCCCATTATCAAGGTGCCGGGCTGTCCGCCGATTGCCGAAGTTATGACCGGTGTGATTACCTATATGCTTACATTTGATCGGGTGCCTGAGCTGGATAACCAGGGGCGTCCCAAGATGTTCTATTCGCAGCGCATCCACGATAAGTGTTATCGTCGTCCTCACTTTGATGCGGGACAGTTTGTTGAGTCTTTTGATGATGAAGGTGCGCGCAAAGGTTACTGTCTTTATAAGGTGGGTTGTAAAGGGCCGACTTCCTATAATGCCTGCTCAACCATTCGTTGGAATGAAGGGGTATCCTTCCCGATTCAAGCCGGCCATGGCTGTATCGGTTGCTCTGAAGACGGTTTCTGGGATAAGGGCTCATTCTATGGCCATGACGCCGAGTTGAATGCCTTTGGTATTGAGGCCAACGCTGATACGATCGGTAAGACGGCTGCAGGGGTTGTCGGTGCTGCAATTGCTGCTCATGCTGCGGCCAGTGCAATCAAAGCTGCTGCGAAGAAAGGAGATGAATAATGGCTGTAATTAAGACGCCGAACAATTTTGAACTAGACAATTCAGGTCGCCGTGTTGTGGTTGACCCAGTCACCCGTATTGAGGGGCATATGCGTTGTGAAGTGAATGTGGATGAAAACAATGTCATTCGCAACGCGGTCTCTTCCGGCACCATGTGGCGCGGTTTGGAGGTAATCCTGAAAGGGCGTGATCCGCGCGATGCGTGGGCATTTGTGGAGCGTATCTGTGGGGTATGTACCGGCTGTCACGCCCTGGCTTCTGTGCGTGCGGTAGAAGATGCGCTGGGCATTGAGATTCCCTACAACGCCCATCTGATTCGGGAAATGATGGCTAAAACGTTGCAGGTGCATGACCATGTGGTGCACTTTTATCACCTGCATGCGCTGGATTGGGTCAATCCGGTCAACGCTTTGAAAGCAGATCCTGTTGCCACATCTCAACTTCAGCAGGCTGTTTCTCCCCATCATCCGCTGTCGAGTCCCGGTTATTTCAAAGATGTACAGAATCGTTTGAAGAAGTTTGTTGAATCCGGTCAGTTGGGTATCTTTAAGAATGGATACTGGGATAACCCGGCCTACAAATTGTCACCGGAAGCAGACTTGATGGCCGTGACACACTATCTGGAAGCTTTGGATTTGCAGAAAGAGTTTGTCAAGGTGCATACGATTTTTGGTGGTAAGAACCCGCACCCGAACTATCTGGTCGGTGGTGTGCCTTGTGCCATCAATATGGATGGCGATATGAGTGCCGGGGCGCCGTTGAATATGGAGCGCTTGAACTTTGTTCTGGAACGTATTAAAGAGATGCAGGCATTCGTTAAGAATGTCTATATACCGGATGTCATCGCCATTGCCAGCTTCTATAAAGATTGGCTCTACGGTGGCGGTCTGGCCGGTCAGGCGGTGATGGATTACGGGGCCTATCCGACTAAGCCGGGCGATAAGAGTACAGATCAGCTGCCGGGTGGCGCCATTATTAATGGCAACTGGAACGAAGTGCATCCGGTAGATCCGCGCGATCCTGAGCAGGTACAGGAGTTTGTAGCCCATAGTTGGTATACCTATGAGGATGAGACTCGTGGTTATCATCCATGGGATGGCGTAACCGAGCCCAAGTATGAGCTGGGCGCAGGCGCTAAAGGAGATCGCACGCATATTAAAGAGCTGGATGAAAGTGCCAAGTATTCATGGATCAAGTCACCTCGCTGGCGTGGTCATGCGGTAGAGGTTGGTCCTCTGGCTCGCTATATTCTGGCCTATGTCCAGGGTGTGGAATATGTTCAGGAGCAGGTTCACAGTTCATTGGCACGTTTCAATGAATTGGCGGGTACGGAGTTTACCACCAGCGTGGCTGACCTGAAGAAAGTCCTGCCATCAACGATTGGCCGTACTTTGGCACGGGCGCTGGAAGCTGAATACTGTGCCGATATGATGTATGACGATTGGCATCGTCTGATTCAGAACATCAAGAATGGTGATACAGCCACAGCCAATATGGAGAAGTGGGATCCGTCCACCTGGCCAAAAGAAGCCAAGGGTGTGGGTACAGTAGCTGCACCACGTGGCGCATTGGGTCACTGGATTAAGATCAAGGACGGTAAGATCGAAAACTACCAGGCGGTGGTACCCACTACCTGGAATGGTTCACCACGTGATCCAATGGGCAATATAGGGGCCTATGAAGCTTCATTGCTCAATACGCCTATGGAGCGACCGGATGAGCCGGTAGAGATTCTGCGCACCTTGCATAGTTTCGATCCTTGTCTGGCTTGCTCAACTCACGTAATGAGTGAGGAGGGTGAGGAGATGGCCAAGGTCACCGTACGTTGATGGAAACCGCCCCACATTGCGTGGGGCATAGACAGGAGAATGCGTTATGAGTGGCGCAATAACTGAAGATAAAGTTTATGTCTATGAGGCACCCGTGCGCTTATGGCATTGGATCAACGCTGCATCCATTGTGGTGTTGGGGGTAACGGGTTACTTTATTGCCTACCCATTACCCAGCTTGAGCGGGGAGGCATCGGATCATTACCTGATGGGTTGGATCCGCTACCTGCACTTTATTGCGGGTTATATTTTTGCCATAGGCTTTGTGGGGCGCATTTACTGGGCGTTCGTGGGCAATCATCATGCCCGTGAATTGTTCATTGTGCCGCTATGGAAGCCGGAATGGTGGAAGGGCTTTATCGATGAGCTCAAGTGGTATGCCTTCCTGAAAAAGGAGCCGGCCAAGCATGAGGGTCATAACCCCATGGCGCAGTTTGCCATGTTCTTCATGTTTGTGTTGGGTGGCTTGCTGATGATCGTGACCGGCTTTGCCATGTATGGTGAAGGCACCGCACCTGGAAGCTGGGCATACAACTTGTTTACCACTTGGGTGATTCCACTGTTTGGTCAGAGCCTGGATGTGCACTATTGGCATCGGGCCGGATTTTGGTTGTTGGTCATTTTTGTGATGGCCCATGTGTATGTAGCGGTACGTGAAGACATTATGTCCCGTCAGACCATGGTCAGTACGATGATCAATGGTTGGCGCTACTTCAAGGACAATCGCAAAGATTAATGAGTTAGAGGAGAAAACAATGAGTATGAAAAAAGTTTTGCTTGTAGCAGCGACTATGGCAGTGCCGACTGTGGCATTGGCCCATCCCGGTCATGACGGGGGCCTAGTCGGTGGTTTGCTTCATCCGCTGACCGGTTGGGATCATCTGTTGGCCATGCTGGCTATTGGCATGTTGGCTGTGCAGATGAAAGGTCGTTCTCAGTGGGCATTGCCGTTGGCATTTATTACTGCCTTGGTGGCAGGGGGCATGTTGGGTCTGATGGGAATGGGATTAGGCCCGGTTGAGCTGATTATCGCGGCCTCTTTGGTGGTGTTGGGCAGTTTGCTGGTATCCCAGAAGCGCCTGCCGCTCCAGGTGGGTGTGGTACTGGCCGTATTCTTCGGCCTGTATCATGGTGTTGCCCATGGTTTGGAAGCAGGCACGGCGCCAGGCGCCTTTATGCTGGGAATGCTGCTGGCATCAGCCATGCTCCACGGTGCTGGAATCCTGATGATGCGCTTGGGTCAACAGGTGTGGGCAGGTCATTTGGCCCGTATTGCCGGTGCTGGTATGGCTGTGGCAGGCGGCGCATTGCTGCTGGGCTAAGCCTGTGTGATCACGCGTTTATTGAGTTTGCTCCTTTCTGGACCCCGCCATTGGCGGGGTTTTTTATGCAGGTCATAAGCTAAACTGATTGGAAACCGTTGGGTAATTTGGATAGTATGCTTACAAATTCAAACGAAAGTGATAACGATGAAAACACTTATTTTAGGTATTGGTAATCTGTTGTGGGCCGATGAGGGCTTTGGCGTGCGCTGTGTTGAACGGATGGCACAGCGTTATCGTTTTGATGAGTCCGTAGAGCTCATGGACGGCGGAACCCAGGGCATTTATCTCATCCACAATGTGGAAGAGGCAGATAACCTGATTGTATTCGATGCGGTGGACTATGGTCTAGCCCCTGGCACCATTAAGGTGGTCGAGGATGATGAAGTGCCTAAATTTATGGGGGCTAAAAAAGTGAGCCTGCATCAGACGGGCTTTCAGGAAGTGCTGGCGACAGTCATGTTGAAAGGAAGTTACCCTCAACGTCTCGTTCTCATCGGTGTGCAACCCGAAGAGATTGAAGATTACGGGGGCAGTCTACGTCCGGTGGTAAAGGCTCAAATTGACCCATGTGTTGAGATTGCCTTGGATTATCTCAAGCGATGGGGCATTGAACCTGTCGAAGAACTGGAAGACAAAAGGGATTGTATTATTGGTTCGGAGGCTTTGGCGTTGGATCGCTATGAGGCGGAACAGCCGCAGGATCGAGACCTTTGGGCTAAGGGTGATCCCCGCGTATTGTTGGATGAGGATGTACGCTTTGAACCTAAGAAGGTATTGCAGGAAAGCGATATGAGTGTGTGTCTGCATCAACAGCGGGTGAAATGATATGTGTATTGGTATTCCTATGCGAGTCGAAAAGGTGGAGGGGTTGCGCGCTTTCTGTGTCAATGAGCAAGAACAACAGGAGGCATGGGCAGATCTGGGACTCTTAGAGCGCCTGCCGGAGGTGGGCGAATGGGTGGTGGTATTTATGGGTGCGGCGCGGGAGATTATTCCGCCGGAGCGGTTGCAGATGTTGTTGGATGCACGGGCCGCCATGCATGCAGCGTTGAGTGGTGGTAATGTGGACGCGTTCTTTGCCGATCTGGTGGATCGGGAACCGCCTCTGCCGCCGCATCTGCAAGCACAGGTTACTAAACAATAAGGATGTAAAAAAATATGCATGAGCTGATTCAGTCGGTGGTTGAACGTACCGGTTATCCGGTGCTTACGGCGGATGATTATGACGATTGGCTGGCCCAGCCCGGCTGGCAGATGGTCTATTTCGGGGGTGACCCCAAACGTTATCCTGAGGCACTGGATGTCATCGTGGTGCTCCCGGAACTGCACAAGGCATTTCCTCAGTTCGCCATCGCAGTGGTGGACCCGAAGCATGAGCGGACCTTAGCCAAGCGCTATGGATTTAGTTTGTGGCCGACCTTGGTTTTTCTCAAGGATGGTCAATATGTGGATATGATCTCGCGGGTACAGAACTGGGATGAGTATCTGTCACAGATTAATGTTATTCTGACCAAATCGCCTACACGGCCGCCATCGATCGGCATTCCAGTTTCAACACAATAATTAAGGACAGGAGCTATGAGCGGGCAATTTAAGGAGCTTGGCATTCCGGTTTCCATCGTTGGACCGGGCACACAGCCGGAGTCGGAGGATGGGCTGACGTTGGACTATATGCCCATGCCGAAAGAGATGTATACCTATGAGCAGCCGGCGCTCTATGATGAGACATTGGATAACCACCCGGGTGCTCGTCCGGTATTGGAGCAGCTTCAGCGCGTGCTTACAGGGTTTGAGTGGGCAGATGAATGCGTGGAGGTGATTGCGCTCACTGATATGGAAAAAGATGACTTGCGTTTTTTGCTACGCTTGTTGGGGGAAGGTGAAGTCAGTATGGTGGTGCGCAACCCGGTGCGTTATGAAATTCAGGAAAGTGTTCTGGCCGGTGTGTGGCTGGTGCGTGAGCACCTGAATGATGGTAGCCGGTATCAGATTCATGTGGGCGCGCTGCCGGCGCCGGTTTGGCAATATACCTTTGACCAGGCAGCAGAGCGTGTGCGGGATACCTTTGACAGTCTGCCAGATGGGGTCATGAATGCTCCGCCTATTCTGGTGGAATTAAATGAGCAGGCTCAGAAGTGGCAGCCCGGTATGGATGCCCATGTGATCAATCTGACTTTGCTGCCGCAAACCCCTGAAGACCTGGAATTTTTAGGGCAGCATTTGGGGGCGGGGCCCACTGAAGGGTTCAGTCGCGGTTATGGAACGGTACGCATGCTCAGCACGGGGTTGAAGAATACCTGGTGGGTGCGTTATTTCAACTCAGAAGACAAGTTGATTTTGGATACGATTGAAGTGACGCGGGCGCCCCAGGTGCTCCAGGCGGCCAAGGAGGATTTGGAGGATTCGGCACAACGTCTGGATGAGATCATGGAGACCATCGCATGAGTTTTGAGGGCAGCTATCTGGGCGATGACAGCAAGTTGAGCGATGATGTCAAGTTGGAGTGCAAAATCTGCTGGTATGTCTATGACCCGGCAGAAGGTGATCCGGTTTGGCAAATCCCGCCCGGCACGCCGTTTAAGGATCTGCCGGATTATTGGCGGTGTCCGCAGTGTGATGGTGATAAAGACCAGTTCATGGTGATCCATGAGTGAGTTGAATCGGTTGATACTACATCAACTGGCCGGTATCAAGCAGTATTACGCAAAGGTGGCGCCGCGCATGGACGGTCTACCCATGTGTCATCCGGGTCTGGAGATTAAAGTTCAGGTGGATGGTTGGTGTCCATTTGCTACGGTCGATGATCTCCAGGGGCGAGGGTTGTTGGCGGGTGTGATTACTCCATGGTGCATCAATGCGTTGTTGTTGCCGCTGGTTTGGCCGCTGAGTTGGCCGAAACGCACGGGGGGGGAGATCGAGCTGCAGTTGCCAGCGGGCCGCTTCGTTATGTTGGTGAATGAAGGGGGTTTTCTCTCTCTGTCGCTGCTGTCTGAACCACGGCAATTGGCCGATCAGCAGGCTGCTGAAGCTTTTTTGCAAGAGGCGTTGCGCTTATTGAAAACGCCCGATACGGAGCAGGTGGCTGCGGCAGATAATACGGCGGCATCAACGACAGCGCCGGGGGGCGGTTTGCAAGCGATGCTGGATAAACCGGTATCACGGCGAGGCATATTGGGTGGATCTTAGCGGTGAGGTGATTATCCACCTGCCGGATGAAGTGCAGGTTCGTCGCCCGAATGTGGCGGAGAAATTGTTTAGCGGTCGAGCGGCTGCGCAGGTGGTGGAAATGATTCCCCTGCTCTATAGCCTGTGCGCTCAGGCACAGCGTGTTGCAGCGCAATTGGCCCTATTTGGTGATGAGCCGGATGAGGCTCGCTTACGGGCTGTCGCATTGGAGGCGGTGCGGGAACACGGGCTCTATCTGTCCCGTTGGCAACCGGCGTTACAGGAGGCTTTACACGGGATTGCCGGATGGGGGCAGTTGACGGAAAGCGCGTTGGAGAAGAAACTGCAGGCCGTGACCGAAGCGGTTGCGGATGGCGGTGACGGTCGGCATAGGGCAGAACAGGTTGCCGCAAGTTTGCCTGAGGCGCTGAAAAATTCCGTGCCGCAAAAGGTGGCGAGTCTTTATGCAGAGGACTTTACCGCGGCGATTCTCCCGTTAATGGTTATGCAAGCGGGATGGTGCCAGAAGCCCCATGTGGCCGGTGTGCGGGAAAACAGTTTCTATACCCGTGCAGCGAGGTATGCTGATTTTACTGGGGATGCAGTCGGCCGTATCACCGCCCGGTGGTGGGATCTGCAGCAGTGGCTGCAAGTGGCTCGGGGCGAGGAGGCGCCTTTTCCCTTATGGGGATTGCATGCAGCAGAGGGTTGGCGTTTAGGTTGGGTGGAGACGGCACGGGGACGCCTTTATCATGCCGCCCGGGTGGAGGGTGCGCAGGTGGTGGCCTATCGTATCAGTGCGCCGACGGAGTGGAACTTTCATCCTGAGGGTGTATTGGCGCAATGGCTGAAAAGCTTGAATAGGGTTGATCAGGAGACGGCACTGGTGCTGGCACAGTTGATCGATCCGTGTGTAGCGGTACGTGTGGAGACGCTATGACATGCATGAAATGAGTATTTGTGAAGGGATTGTGCAAGCACTGGAGGAGGCGGCACAGCAGCAGCATTTCAGCCGGGTGCGCACGGTATGGCTGGAGATTGGTGAGCTGGCCGGTGTGGAGATTCCCGCCTTGGAGTTTGGTTGGGAGGTGGTCAGTCGCCATTCATTGGCAGAAGGGGCGCGGTTGGAGATTATCTCTGTACCTGGGCAGGCTTACTGTTTGGGCTGTGCTCGCACCGTCCCGGTAAAGCAGCGTTTTGATGCCTGCCCCCAATGCGGCAGTTACCAGCTGCAGATTACGGGGGGCGAGGAATTGCGTATTAAAGAGCTGGAAGTGGATTGACTCAAGGAGAGCGGAATATGTGTACGGTATGCGGTTGTGGCGAAGGGGAAGTGACCATTGAGGGACATCACCATCATCACGGTCAGTCTGGACATGCGCATCATCACCATGATGAGGGGCCGGTAAAAGAGGGAGATAACCTGCATTATGGTAAAGGGCCGGCCCATGCCCATGCCCCCGGGCTGAGCCAGGGGCGGATGGTGCAGATTGAGCAGGATATTCTGGCGAAAAATAACCAGTATGCAGCGGCCAATCGGCACCGCTTCAGCCATGGTCATCAACTGGTGCTGAATTTGGTCTCCAGCCCCGGTTCCGGCAAGACGACTTTGCTGACAGAAACCCTTAAGCGTTTACAAGGGCGCCTGCCCTTGGCGGTGATCGAGGGGGATCAGCAGACGGCCCATGATGCGGAGCGGATTCGTGCCACGGGGGTGGATGCGATTCAGGTGAATACGGGTAAAGGATGTCACCTGGATGCACATATGGTGGGTCATGCGGTGGATCATC
>DQVN01000071.1 GCA_015661715.1 Sulfurivirga caldicuralii | reverse complement strand
TGGGCGATGGGATAGCCCACGACAGCGTAATGATCGCTCATGGGCGTTGGCCCTCCTGCAACCATTGGGCAGCCTGTTTGGCGTAGTAGGTCAGAATGCCATCTGCACCGGCGCGCTTACAGCTCAGCAGGGTCTCAAGCACCACTTTCCGCTCATCGATCCAGCCATTGACAGCGGCGGCCTTGAGCATGGCATATTCGCCGCTGACATGATAGACGAAAGTCGGTGCTTTGAAGGCTTCCTTGATCCGCCAGACAATATCCAGGTAGGGAACGCCCGGTTTGACCATCACCATATCCGCACCCTCGTTCAGGTCAAGGGCAACCTCGTGTAGCGCTTCATCCCCATTGGCGGGGTCCATCTGGTAAGTGGACTTATCCCCCTGCCCCAGGTTGGCGGCAGAACCCACCGCATCGCGGAAAGGGCCGTAGTAGGCGGATGCGTATTTGGCCGAATAGGCCATGATACGCGTGTGCGGAAAGCCTGCAGCCTCTAAGGCTTCGCGGATGGCGCCAATACGTCCATCCATCATATCTGAAGGCCCAATCACATCGGCCCCCGCCTCCGCATGGGAAAGCGCCTGGCGTACCAGTGCTTGGGTCGTTTCCTCATTGAGTACATAGCCGGTGTTGTCGATGATGCCATCCTGTCCGTGTGTGGTGAAAGGATCGAGGGCTACATCGGTCATAATACCCAGTTGTGGCAACTGCTGTTTGAGCGTGCGTACAGCCCGTTGGATCAAGCCTTCAGGATTCCATGCTTCATCTGCCTGAAGGGATTTTTTTTCCTGGGGCACCACGGGAAATAGGGCAACCATGGGGATGCCAAGAGCCATAAGATGCGCTGCTTCATGTGCCAGTAGGTCAATAGACAGCCGCTCAATACCTGGCATGGAGGGGATGGCTTGCCGTTGCTGTTCACCCTCCAGCACAAACATAGGATAAATCAGGTCATCTGTTGTGAGGATGGTCTCACGCATCAGACGGCGGGAAAAGTCATCGCGGCGCATACGCCGCGGCCGAGTCAGCGGAAAACGACGATAAAGCATTTGGCAATCCTAGTCGCGTTGCGTTGAAATGAAATTATCATTTTATGGAGAAGTTTATGCTGATGCAGTATGAATATATGTTTTTTGATCTAGCAGTAGCTGAGCGCTTTGCGGTTGCGGTACAGCGGTTGGGTCTGCCGGTGAGAGTCGAGGGGGATGAACAGATTAGCGTGTGTATCCCGGAGGCATTGGCCACTGCCTATCAGGCTGAGCTGGAAGCACTGTATGATAAATACTTTTTCGGTGAGCAGGCGGCGCTGGTTGAGCAGGCGCATGATGACTTTTCAGCCGCCGGCATCCAGATTCAGCTCCAAGATGGGCGCTATACCACAGTGATGATGGCGCCGGATATCATGAATCGGTTGCTGAGCGTTTTTTCAGTGGAAGAGCTCAATCAATTTATGCATGAAGTAGCACGTGCAATTGAAACGCCTAATGGGGGTGGGAGCATCTGTGAGCTGGTTCGTCGCCAAAAGACATCTTCATAACGTATAGAAGGTGCCGTGATGGTCATAAAAAACTTATATCAGGATTTCATGGTTTTTTGAAGTAAGTGGCTTGCAAGCTGTTGAAGCGAAGGGTTATGATTTGAAATCACTCTTGTGCGATCTGAGCGATAAGAATATTGCTTACTATCGCCAGGCCAACTGTGTGTTGGTGTGACAAAGCAAGAATACCAATCAAGGAGCACTATCAATGACTGATAATCGCGTTGAAGAAAAGGTTGCGCTACCCACTGAGGAGAGCCGCAATCAAAGCCGTCGCGCCTTTTTGAAAGGGACGGCAGCGGTCGCGGGCGGTGTGCTGTTCACCAAGGCCGCTTCTGCTGACTATGATCCTGCAAAAGCGGTTGAGCCGTACAAGGGCAAGGAAGAGTTAACGGAGGTCCTGCAGGATGGGCCGTGGCGTAAGCGGCTGGGCTTTGGGGTACGTAAATATCCCTATGGTGTGCCCACCCCTGAGGTGAGCTATATTCAACGTCGCACATTGGAGTGGCTGACACCAGATTCCATGGCCTCCATCACCATGACTCCTTTGCAACACCTGCACGGCATTATTACACCCAACGGCTTGCACTTCGAGCGTTTCCACGGCGGGGCACCGGAAATCAGCGCCAAGGACCATCGTCTGGTTATTCATGGTCTGGTGGAGCGCCCCCTGATCTTTACGGTGGATGATCTGAAGCGTTTTCCGTCCATCTCTCGCATTCACTTTATTGAGTGTCCGGCCAACGGTGCCATGGAATGGAAGGGTGTACAGCTGAACTCCGTTCAGTGGACCCATGGCATGATGTCTTGTTTGGAGTATACCGGTGTGCGTCTGTCCGACTTGTTGAAAGAGGCGGGTGTCAAGCTGGACAAGGCTCGCTGGGTGATTCCAGAAGGGGCAGATGCGTCGGGTATGTCACGCTCCATTCCGATGGAAATTGCCATGGATGACTGCTTTGTGGCCTATGCACAAAATGGTGAGCCGCTGCGTCGTGAGCAGGGCTATCCGATCCGCCTGGTGGTGCCTGGCTGCGAAGCCAATATGTGGGTGAAATACCTGCGTCGCATCAAGGTGACTGATGTGCCCTTGCAGCACCGTGAAGAGACCTCCAAATACACAGAGCTGATGCCCGATGGTACAGCCCAGCGTTTCTCATGGTATATGGAGCCTAACTCGGTCATCACTTATCCCTCTCCGGATTTCCGCATGCAGGGTCCGGGTAAATATTATGTGCGCGGGTTGGCATGGTCTGGCCGCGGAAAAGTGGCCCATGTGGACGTCTCTTTCGACGGCGGTCGGAACTGGCATGAAGCGCGCTTTACCTCACCTGTGCTGGATAAGGCGTGGACCCGCTTTGAGATTGAGTGGGATTGGGATGGCTCAGAAGCCTTCCTCATGAGTCGTGTCACCGATGAAACCGGTTATGTGCAGCCACCCATGCCGCAGATGCGCTCGGTGGAGGGGACCAACAATGTTTACCACCGTACTGCAATGGTGACATGGCGTGTGCATGCATGGAACAGCAAAAACGGAGGCTTGATCGAAAATGTTCAATACTAAGAAAACGCTGGTCGCCGCTGCTGTAGCAGCCACTTTCGCAGCCGGCTCTGCTCTGGCCATGAGCTCCAACTCTGGAGAGAATACCACCGCCGCCAGCGAAAAAATCAATGGCAAATGGGCTGCGAACTACAAAGAGATCATTAAGGCCCATGATGGTAAGTATCTGGACCGGGAGGTCATGGACAAGATCTTGGGAGATGATGTCAACTCCTTGCAGGCCAAGCTGGATCCCAATAACCCCTACTCCTTTGAAGTGGACGATGCCATCGACGGCGGCCCCCATGGTAATGCTCAGTGTAAAGTGCCGAAAGCCTTTGTGGAGGTGTGGGAGTCGGCGGAAAAGAACATGAAAGCCGATTATGTGGCTAAAGGCTTTGGTACGCCAATTGCCGAGTCCGCATTAAAGGTGTGGGATATCAATGTGGATGGCGATGGTAATGGTTTCCCCAAAGTGGACAAGCCGATGACCGTAGAAAAAGGTGGAACGGTCTTTGTACAGTTCTGCGGCATGTGTCACGGTGAGTTTGGTGAAGGCGCCAAGGGTTATCTACCATTGGCGGTGGATGAGGATCTGGTGACGGTGGACTTTACCGATCCGGCGCCCATGAAAACCATCGGTAACTACTGGCCTTATGCGACGACAATTTTTGATTACAATCGTCGCGCCATGCCATTCTGGTCACCCAATACGCCTGCAATTGGGGATGCCGGTTATTACGGTATTACCGCTTATCTGATTCAGGCGAATGCCATCCCATTGGATGATGAGGGCACCGAGCTGGAAGATGATGATTTGGCAACGCCCCAGGTGATCATGAAGGCCAACAAGTATATGCAAAACCAGGGCAACTTCTTCTGTGATCATCGCCCAATCACGCACAATAAGCGTTGCATGAAGGATTGTCCGGACTACTTGGTCGGTGACGGGGCAGGAGATATTCACAATTATCGCCGTGCCCGTACGCTGCCTGACGGCACCTTGCAGTACAACGTCAATGAGCGTCTGCATGAAGCAGCGCCAGGTGTTGGCCATAAAGGATTCTAAGCTAAGCTTGGAAGTCTGAACCGTGTCAAAACCCGCCTATCGGCGGGTTTTTTCTTTGTAAAACAACGCATTAAATTAATCAGAAAAATCTTTTATTGCTGTTGTCAAACCGGTAGAATAGCCGTTATGTTTTGTCGGGAATAACGCCATGGCTGAGCTCATTGATCCCTTTAACCGCAAGATCGAGTATCTGCGCGTATCGGTCACGGATAAGTGTAATTATCGTTGCGGATATTGTATGCCTCCGCAGGGTGCACATCCAGAAGGGCGGCATA
>DQVN01000023.1 GCA_015661715.1 Sulfurivirga caldicuralii | reverse complement strand
AGGCACATAAGACTCATCGGGCAGGCTCCGCCCCTTGGCGCTGACAATACCATGGGTCACGGTATAGTCCAGTCCAAACGGCTGACCGATGGCCAGTACCCATTGGCCGACCTTTAGTTGCCTGGAATCGCCCAGTTTCGCAGCAGGCAAGCCCTGGATGTCGATTTTCAACAGGGCAATGTCAGTCGCCTTGTCATGCCCAATCAGCTTAGCTTTAAATTCACGCCGATCCGCAGTGCGCACAATAATGTCATCGGCGCCGGCCACCACATGGCTGTTGGTCAGAATATAGCCATCTGATCGGATAATGAATCCGGAGCCCAATGAATAGGCTTCCTTGCGCACCCGCCCATCATCTTGAAACAGGCGGGGATCAATGCCGAAAAAGCCCCAGAACTCTGGCGGAATGGCCTTCAGCTGCGGCGGAATCTGGCGTTTGATCTTTTTGGTGGTACTGATATTGACCACCCAATCCTTCGACTGTTCAGCCAGGGATGAAAAATCCGGCAGATTGACCACGACAGAGGCCCGTTGCGTAGCGGGCGGTGCCTTATCACTCCCGCTTCCCCAAAATGCCTGCGCGCTCGAACCAACCCCGAGCGCTAAACAAAGCGCTGAAATACTAATCCACTTCTGCATGCATACCTCCCTGTATGGGTATCACCTTACGAATCGTTGGCTTTTCAATGACGGCCCAGCGTGCGGTACACCACCAACCAGCCCCCATGCCAAATAATGCACCGATCACCGCAGCCAGCTCTGAGATGGGCTGCAGCATCAGCCCGCCAATAAAAAAACCTGCCAAAGGCGCACCATAGGCCCACAGGCTCTGTTTCAGCAAGGCATGTTCGGACAAACTCAACATCACCTGATCTCCCACCTTCAGCGGTAATGGGGATGTCAGTTCAATAGGGGCATTGCGCTCAGAAAACAAGCGTGCCAGCACATGCGTACCACAGGCCCCTTTCACCCCGCATGCGCCGCATGTGCTCGTGCGCACCGTCTGAATCCAGACCCTTTCCCCTTCCACTTTGACCACTGTCCCAAGTGTCTGCTGCACACCTCAATCTCCCTTTTCAGGTAGTATAAGCAAAAAAACAGGCGCTGATGACAAGATGCTCCAAACTGAACGTACCCGTACCGATGTGCTGATCATCGGCAGCGGCATTGCCGGACTGACCACCGCGCTGCACCTGGCAGATCATTGCCATGTGGTGGTGATCGCCAAAAAGTCCCTGGAAGAGAGCGCCACCCTGTGGGCCCAGGGTGGCGTGGCCGCGGTGGTGGACCCATCCGACTCCGTCGAGGCCCATGTCAACGATACCCTGAGTGCAGGAGCAGGATTGTGTGATCCGGCCGTTGTGCGCCATGTCTCTGAAAACAGCCGCAAAATGATCGACTGGCTGGTGGGGTTGGGCGTGCCCTTCACCCCCTGTCAGGAGAGCACCTGCACAACGCCTTTTCATCTGACCCAGGAGGGTGGACACAGTCACCGGCGCATTCTGCATGTGGCGGATCATACAGGCCGCAGCATCGAACACACATTACTGGATGCGGCCAAAGCCCATGAAAATATCTGCTTGCTTTCCCGCCACGAGGCCATTGACCTGATTCACCATAAGGACAGCGGGCGCATTATTGGCGCCTATGTGTTCCATCCGCGCACCCAAACCATCAAAACACTCCAGGCTCAAGCGGTGGTGCTGGCCACAGGTGGCGCCTCCAAAGCCTACCTCTACACCAGCAATCCGGATACCTCCACCGGTGATGGGATCGCCATGGCCTGGCGTGTGGGTTGCCGGATCGCCAATATGGAATTCAACCAGTTTCACCCCACCTGCCTCTATCATCCCAAAGACCGCGCCTTTCTCATTTCTGAGGCGGTACGCGGCGAAGGCGGCATCCTGCGCCTGCCCAACGGGGAACGCTTTATGCCCTTGTATGATGCCCGCGGTGAACTGGCGCCCCGGGATATTGTGGCCCGGGCCATCGACAGTGAACTGAAAAAGCATGGCCTGGATTATGTGCTGCTGGATATCACCCACCGGGGTGCAGATTTTATCCGACGGCACTTTCCCACCATCTATCAACGCCTGCTCAATGTGGGCATCGACATGACCCAGGAGCCCATTCCCGTGGTGCCCGCCGCCCACTACACCTGCGGCGGTGTACTCACCGACATGGAGGCCCGCACCGATGTGCCCGGCCTTTGGGCGGTAGGCGAAGTGGCCTGCACTGGTTTGCACGGCGCCAACCGGCTGGCCAGCAACTCCCTACTGGAAGGCCTGGTATTTGGCCGCGACTGTGCCCAAAGTATTCTCAACTGGCTGCCCGGACTCCCCCGATTAGGCAAAGCCCCCCTGTGGGACAGCACCCACGTAAACGATCCGCAGGAGCAGGTGCTTATCAGCCACAATTGGGACGAAATCCGCCGCACCATGTGGGATTATGTGGGTATCGTACGCAGTGACACCCGTCTCAAACAGGCCAGCCGCCGCCTCAAGCTGATTCAGCAGGAGGTCAACGACTACTATTGCCATCACACCCTCAATGCCGATCTCATCGAGCTGCGTAACCTGGCGCTGGTGGCCGAACTGATCGTCATCAGTGCCCGTCGGCGCAAAGAAAGCCGTGGGCTCCACTACAACAAAGATCACCCGAAAATGCGCAAGGTCGCCCGCCCTACCCTCCTCAAACCCCGATAAAATACGCACCACTCAATTATCTGGAGGCAGACAATGAACCACGCATGGCAAGACTTTCTAACCCAACAAGGTGCTCAGTTGAATGAGCTGGGTCGGGTACTAACCTTTGGCGAGCCTGAATTAGAACGTACCTTAGTCAAACATGGGCCGGTGATGACCTCATTGGCCTCCGAAGCTTTGATTCGCGTCAGCGGCGAGGATGCCAAAAGCTTTCTCCAGGCCCAGCTCACCAATGACATTGATGCGGTCAGCAACAAGCAGGGGCAAATGAGTGCCTGGTGTGACCCCAAAGGGCAGGTGCTCGCCCTCTTTTATGTGTTCATGTATGACCGCAACTACTATCTCCTGTTTGATGCGACGCTGAAAGAGGCCATCCTCAAACGCCTGCAGATGTTTATCCTGCGCGCAAAAGTGGAGTTGACCGACTGCACGGATACGCTGGTCACCATCGGCTATGGTGGAGAGTTTGCTGATTTGGATGTGCAGCGAGCCCTGGACCTGAAGCTGAAGGAAACCTGGAGTTGTTCCATGGTGCCCGCAGAGGGGATGCGTAAGATCAAGGCCATCAAAATCCCCGGCCCCTACCATCGCTATCTCATGGTGGGCCCTGCCGAACAAATGATATCCGCCTGGGAAAAACTCCTGGTCAATGCAGATAAAACCAATCAGCAAGACTGGCATTTGCTGGACATTGCCGCCGGCATTCCGGTGGTAGGCAGCGCCATCAGTGGCCAGTTTATCGCACAAATGCTCAACCTGGATAAGCTCAATGCCATCAACTTCAAAAAAGGCTGCTTCCCGGGGCAAGAGATTATCGCACGGATGCACTACCGCGCGAGCGTGCCCAAACGCATGCTGAAAGTACATGTACAGGGCGATTTTGCCAGCGCTCCCGGTGCCACCTTCAATGTGTTTGATGAAAGCGGCAAACGCATGGCGTTCGAGACCGTTTATTTCCGTCCAGACCCAATTGAAGGCACCTTAGGGCTGGCCGTTGCCAATCTCAAGACACTGAAAAATGCGCAGGGCCAACTGAAAACAGAGGATGGCCTGCCACTGACCATCCAACCACTGCCTTATCCCATTCTTGAAGATGATTAATGTTTTGCCCCAGCGCCATGGGGCTCTTTCTGTCTCAAGGTGCCGGATAAGGATAATGGCGATGGATCAGCTCAATGGCGTCCAGCAACTCCTCATCCAGCGTGACTTGAACACTTGAGAGGTTTTCTGTCAGTTGCGCCATAGTGGTCGCACCGATGATGGTGCTGGCCACAAAAGGCTGCTGGCGGACAAAAGCCAATGCCATCTGCGCCGGTGATATCCCCGCCTGTCGCGCCAACTGTACATAGCACTCCGTCGCCGCCTGCGCCTGAGGCGTACTGTAACGGGCATAGTGCGGAAACAGAGTGAGCCGGGCGCCTTCCGGCCGATTACCCTGCAGATATTTCCCCGTTAGCACCCCAAAAGCCAGCGGCGAATAGGCTAAAAGGGGTACTTGTTCACAGATGGCCATCTCCGCCAACCCCACCTCAAAACTGCGATTGAGCAGACTGTATGGATTCTGAATGGAAACGATGCGCCGATAGCCTTTGGCTTGCGCAAGCTGCAGGTATGCATGCACTCCCCAAGCGGTCTCATTGGAGACACCGATATAGCGGATCTTACCCTCGCTTACCAACTGATCCAGTGCCGCCAAAGTTTCTTCAATAGGGACAGGCGCCTCAACACGCTGTTGTGCAGGCCGTGGCGGATAGCCCAAACGACCAAAAAAGTTGGTATCCCGCTCCGGCCAATGCACCTGGTAGAGATCGATATAATCCGTTTGCAAGCGGCGCAGACTGCCCTCCACGGCCTGGCGGATGTGTGCGGCATTCAGCCGCGGGCCACTGCGAATATGACGCGCCCACTCTGCCGGACCCGCCACTTTGGTGGCCAGCACCAACCGATCCCGTCCGCCTCGGGCCTTGAGCCAGCGGCCGATGATGGTTTCAGTTGCCCCTTGGGTTTCGGCCCGCGGCGGCACAGCGTAGAGCTCTGCCGTGTCGATAAAATTCACCCCTGCGGCAACCGCAGCATCCAACTGCACAAAGGCCTCCCCCTCGCTGTTCTGCTCGCCAAAGGTCATGGTGCCGAGGCAAATTTCCGACACCTTGAGATCTGATGCGCCCAAGCGATTCAATATCATCGTTCCAACCACACCCGTGAGAAAAAGGTTTTCAGATACTCCGTTTCAGCAATGGCCGGATGAATGGGATGATCCGGCCCCTGCCCACCTTGCGCAAAAATCTGTACCTGACGATCCACATGACGACCGGCCAGGCCGATCTCCCGGCGCAGCACATCCCGCGGCATGTGATGGGAGCAGGAGGCGCTCACCAAAATGCCGTTGGGATTCAGTAGCCGCATGGCCAGTTCATTGACACGCCGATAGCCCTCCGAGCCCGATTTGAAATCTTTTTTGCGCTTAACAAACGCCGGTGGATCCACCACCACCACATCAAAGCGCTCCCCTTGCACAATCAGGTGTGGCAGCACCTCGAACACATTACCCTGATAAGTGGTCACCCGCTCCAACAGGCCGTTGCGTTGGGCACTGAGCGCCAGATGATCCAGGGCACGCTCAGAACTGTCTATACACACCGCCTCACTGGCCCCCGCCTGCACGGCTTCCAATCCCCAACCGCCCAGATAACTGAACACATCCAAGACCCGTTTACCCCGCGCCAACTGCTGCAAGTGGGCTCTGCTTATGCGGTGATCGTAAAACCACCCCGTTTTCTGCCCGTCTAACACTGGCAGAACGAAGGTTGTGCCGTTCTCCTCAATGACCACCTCATCCGGCAGGCTGCCGATAACCTCATCTTCCAGCCCCAGCCCCTCCTGCTTCCGCACATCCAAATTATTCTTCAACACAATCGCCTGCGGCGCATACAGCGCCTGCAACGCATCAATCACCTTATCCTTCAGTCGCTCCATCCCCGCCGTGGTCAATTGCACCACTAAAACATCGCCGTGACGGTCCACCACCAGACCGGGCAACAGATCCCCTTCACCAAAGGCCAGACGATAGAAGGGCTGCGCAAAATGCATCGCCCGCAACGCTTGCGCCTGTTCCAGCCGTTTTTTGAAAAATCGCGTGCCCAGTTGCGTGTCCTTATTGCGCGTCAACAGGCGCACCGCAATCAGCGAGTGGGGATTGATATAGCCAATGCCCAAAGCTTTGCCATTATGCGCCTCCACCACCACGGGTTCGCCATTGGTAAAGGCCTTCAGCGGGGTGATAGCGGTGTCAATTTCATTAGAATAGATCCACAGATGACCCTGTTTGATCCGCTTCTCTTCGTTTTTCTTCAGTCTGACCGTCTGGAACATAGAGCACTCCCCATTGCGAATAGCAGATATTGTAAATGGAGACCCTACTGAACACTGCCCTGTTTGACGCCCTCTATGCACAAGGTTATGCGGTGGTGCCGCATTTTCTTCCCGAATTTCTACGGGACGCGCTCTATACAGAAGCGTGCACGCTGTACCACAACCAGTCAATGTATCAGGCAAGCATCGGTCAAGGTCCGAATAATCAAGTGGCCATCGATATCCGCGGCGACTTCATCCACTGGCTCGATGGCAGTACCCCAGCACAAAAAACATTTTTCAAACTGATGCACGCTTATCAGCAGCATCTCAACCGAATCTTCTACCTGGGCATCAACAACTACGAGGCCCACTTCGCCCTCTATCCCAAAGGTCGCTACTACAAGCGGCATTGGGACAACTTCCACGGACGCGGCAACCGCATTGTCACCACCGTGTTCTATCTCAACCCGCAATGGCATGCTGAATGGGGCGGACAACTGCGCCTCTATGCCCAGGACGAGCAAACGGTACTTGAAGAGATCACCCCACAACCAGGGCTATTAGCCACCTTTATCAGCAGCGAAATACCCCATGAAGTCCTACCCACCCGCCGCCCCCGCATCAGTATTGCCGGATGGCTGCGCCGTAACTGACTCAGTCCGTCAACACGACTGAAGAAGAGGCTACTGGATACAGCTAAAAAATGGGTCACAGGTGGTTGACAGATGCGAAGAAACCCCTAAAATACCGCATGGTTGCCGGCCAGATTACACTGGCAACAAATATCCACAGCGTCCCGTTCGTCTAGAGGCCTAGGACACCGCCCTTTCACGGCGGTAACAGGGGTTCGACTCCCCTACGGGACGCCACCTTCAAGCGGGAATAGCTCAGTTGGTAGAGCACGACCTTGCCAAGGTCGGGGTCGCGGGTTCGAGTCCCGTTTCCCGCTCCAAATTTCTATATCATCTTATTTCCTTTGCTCCAAATCCAGCCCGGATAGTGCAGACATATACTCAAACGGGAAATCCAACAAGCATCCGCTCAAATTAACCATGAGCTAATAAATATGATCAATCTTACATACTTTCGGAGAAAAAAGCTCTCAGTCAGAGCGGCACGCAAATCACTTGTAACGGCTGTGCAGACATGACGCTTTACTTCTACTCTGTATAAATTTCCTTCATAACTACCTCACCCATCACCCTCATTTTTAACTACTGTACTTTTTGACTTATCAACATTAGTGGATTGATCAGTTTTTTCCATATCAGAATGATAAAAACAATAATGGGAAATGCCCTTTTGGTGACTAATTGACTTAGCATGATACATGGCAATGTCTGCGCATCTTATCAAGGTGTCGATTTCCTTAGCGTCCTCCGGATAAAGGGCTATACCTAAGCTAAATATGATATTAATCTCTTTATTTTTTACTGCAATAGGGCTCTCAAACGCCAAAAATAACCTTTCAACAAAAGATTCAACTTCGCTTCTATTATTTACCCCTTTGATAACCATGATAAACTCATCGCCGCCAATGCGATAAATATCATCATGGTTTCGAGTGATACTTTTAATTCTTTTTGCAGCTTCTATAAGAAGCATATCACCAATATCGTGCCCGAACTGATCATTGATCGGCTTGAATTTATTGAGATCAAAAAAACATAATGCGACCAAAGTATTATTTTTTTCCGCTTCACTAAGTGTATTAGGCAGATCTATTTCTAAAGCGTGACGATTTTTAAGACGCGTCAATTGATCATAATGCGCTTTAATTGATAAGGATCGTGTACGCTCTATCACTGCTTGGTTCATCCGATAGAAAATTGAAATCAAATAACCCATTTCATCCTCAGGCAGGACATCCTGTATATCAACTTTTTCTCCCTTTTCCGTCTTATGGGCAGTATT
>DQVN01000135.1 GCA_015661715.1 Sulfurivirga caldicuralii | reverse complement strand
TGGTTCCAGTGGCCACCGCCATTGTTGCGCACGGCAACGGGGAGTTTGGAAATGTTCGCCAGCATCTCTTCCATGGACATGTCTTCCATTTCTGTGCCGGCAATAGCATTGTTCAGGTTGTTGACATAGGTGCCATGGTGCTTTGTATGGTGAATCTCCATGGTTTGAGCGTCAATGGCGCGCTCCAGAGCATCGTAGTCATAGGGTAAGTCAGGTAGTGTAAAGGCCATAGTGGTTCCTCCTATTGGTCTGTTATGTAAAAAATAGCGGGATTATTTTAGCCGTTTTTGGCTATTTCCGTGTCATTCAGTCGGATTTAGTCCGGGGCGCGGTCAAACGAGAGATCTGGCAAGGAGATATCGGTTATTTTCTCTTTTTCTGCCGGAGGGGTTTGAATGTAGTAGCCTTTTTCGGCCAGGCTGGCCAGGACTTCTGCAGCATCGGCACGGGGAAGTTTGCGCTCAGGGGTTAAATCGAAGTCTATGACATGCTGGGGGTCGCCGAAAAAGACCAGCAGCTCATCGGGCAGGTCTGAAGGTAAGCTGTCGGTCGGCAGGAACAGGTAAAGCTCCTCCACTTTGGGACTTTTGTAGGCGGAAACCTTCACTGTGCTCATGGTCACTCCTTTTTGAGATCGCCGGGAATTAATCAGTTCGTTGTGCGGCTTCACGTTCACGTTTACGACGGGCAATCTCTTCCCAGTCGATGTTATTACAGGCTTCACATGCTTGCTTCAAAATTCCTGTCCAAACCAGGAGTTTGTGA
The DNA here is from genome assembly GCA_015661715.1 of Sulfurivirga caldicuralii. Classification (GTDB taxonomy): domain Bacteria; phylum Pseudomonadota; class Gammaproteobacteria; order Thiomicrospirales; family Thiomicrospiraceae; genus Sulfurivirga; species Sulfurivirga caldicuralii_A. Next base: position 8,255 of record DQVN01000135.1, on the reverse strand, counting down.
ATTTGGCAACCGACACAAAAGCCCAGTACCGTCTCCATCCACATAAAGCCCAGGCAGACCCAGACCAGCGTGGTGGGAATCCAGTAGGGTAAATACTGCTCGGTGGTGGGTAGAAGCTTGTGACCGGTCAGATTATTGACCCAATGGGCAAAAACCTCCGGATTGAAGAAGATCAGGCAGATGGCAATAAAAAATGCGCCTAGACTCCAAGCAAAACGCTTGGGAACCAGCGGTTTCCATACAGGTTGTTTATTGGCCGCCAGAATGCTGGCGATGAGAATGGTTGGTGATAGGCGAGCTGTCAGCGGGTGCATGCTTACCAGCATTTCAAATAGGCCATAGATCATCACCCAGCTTTGCAGGGTCCAGTCATAGGTTCGCCGAACAGCCTCAATAGTATAGATAATACGCCCATCCCAGTCTGTATCCAGGGTATCCACCGCGGTATTACCGTCTACCACCCATTTGCAGCCATAGATGGCATCCCATAGTGTCCAAGCCATAAACAGGGGAATAAAAAGCAATATTCCCGCGCGGATACGGACGGCGACATCATTGATATAAAGCGGTCGTTCATGTATATCGCGGAACCAGAGGTGTTTGAGGACGTGGCCGAGAGACATGATTGGATTTCCAATGGTCAGCAATTGATAGAACTCGTTTAGCCCATTATAACGATGGTGGGTGGGGCGTGCGCAATCAGATTAGCGTCTGCTAAGGGGGATGACTTGACCTTGACTGTGGGGCTTGGATAAGATGCCAATCTGAATCCAAGCAGGGCAGTGGTAGGGCTGCTATATGAAAAGTTGGAATGTGTTTGGGCCCGCTTGGTCGGGCCTTTTTAGCGGATGCAAGACAATTACTTAGGAAATGGAATCATGCGTCTGGGTAAAAAAATAGCAGTATTTGGCGGTAGTGGTTTCATTGGGCGCGAGGTGGGTTATGCTCTTGCTCATGCAGGCTATGCGCTGACCTTTTATGTGCGCCGTCCAGCGCGTTATCGGGAGCTGACTTTGTTGCCCAATGCCCGGGTGCGTGCCTGGCAGCCAGGGGATAAGGTATCCACGCAGGCGGCAGTCGCGGATCACCATATTCTGTTGAATCTGTTGGTGGATCAATCGGATAGGTTAGAGGCGGTCGCGCCAGAGCGTTTTGCCGAGGTGGGGCAGTCACTGCAGCAGGCAGCGAGCAAGGCAGGTATTCAACGGATACTACATCTTTCTTACGTGGATGCTGATGGTAAAGCCGGCGAGGGATGGTGTAAGCAGTTGGCTGTATTGGAGTCTGCCATGCATGGTGTGGCATGTGCCCAGACCACTACTTTGCGCACCAGCTTGATCATTGGTGCTCAGGATGATACCTCAAGCTGTTACCGGGACCAACTCAAGCGGATGGCTTTCGTGCCGGTTTATGGTGCTGAATATCGTATGCAACCTTTGTGGGTGCGGGATTTGGCGCGATTGATGGTGGATATGGTGTCCCATCGTGAAAGCTTTGGCAAAAAGCGGATAGTGGTTGGGGACGATACCTTGACCCTTAAGGAGTTGGCGCTGGAGGTGGCGGAGATTATGGGAATTGAAAATGCTATGGTCTTTAGCCCCTGCCGTTTGAATGCACGTTTGCTCAGCGCGTTGGGGCCTTTGTCACCGATCAAGTCTTTACATCCGGCTCAACTGGTGACGTTGCGGGGAGATCGTGTGGTGGATAATGTGGATTTTGAGGCGCAATTTGGCTTTAAGCCCACAGAAGTAGAGGTGGCGCTGAGCACGTATGTCACGCCTCATGATATCCGCCACCGCTATCATTTTTTCCGCAAGGAAGCAGGGCGTGATCTAAGTGAATTGCCCAAGGAATTGCTTTAAACCGTAGTGTCTGAGTACCGGAAGTGAAAAACGGCGTGCGAAGCACGCCGTTTTTGTTTAAGGAGCGCAGTAATGGAACCTAAGATTTATCTGGTGGGGGGTGCCGTGCGAGATCGGCTGCTGGAATTGCCGGTGAAAGAAAAGGACTGGGTCGTAGTGGGGGCCACGCCTGAATGGATGATTCAACAGGGCTATCAGCCGGTGGGTAAAGATTTTCCGGTTTTCCTCCATCCGCACACGCGGGAAGAGTATGCGTTGGCGCGTACTGAGCGTAAGCAGGGACGAGGTTACCATGGCTTTGTCTTTCATGCGGGTACGGATGTATCTTTGGAAGCGGACTTGTGCCGTCGTGATTTGACGGTCAACGCCATGGCCCAGGACCTGGATACTGGTGAGATCATCGATCCCTATGGTGGGCAAGAGGATTTGCAACAACGTGTTCTGCGTCATGTTAGTGATGCATTTGCAGAAGATCCGCTACGCGTGTTGCGCGTGGCTCGTTTCGCAGCCAAATTAGCACCTTTGGGGTTTAAAGTAGCGCCGGAGACATTGGTGTTAATGCGACGTATGAGCACATCAGGAGAGCTGGATGCACTCACGTCTGAGCGAGTATGGAAAGAGGTAGATAAGGCCTTGCGCACGCAAGCACCCCACGTGTTTTTTCAACTGCTGCATGAGGTGGAGGCATTGAACGTGCTGTTTCCGGAAATCGCCGCTTTGGATGGGGTGCCTCAGTCGCCAAAATGGCATCCGGAAGGAGATGTGTTGACTCATACCTGGCTGGTTCTCATGCGGGCGGCAGAATTACATGACGATGTGGCAGTGCGTTTTGCTGCGCTGGTGCATGATGTGGGTAAGGGACTCACCCCTAAGAAAAATTGGCCCCATCATCCCGGGCATGAAGCCGCCGGTGTTCCGCTGGTGGAGGCGTTGTGTCAGCGCTATCGTGTGCCCAATGCTGTGCGGGAGGTAGCGGTTAAGGCAACACGCTGGCATGGCCATTTTCATAAGGGGCCGGAAGGGAAGCTGTCAGCGGAAGAGATCTTGCAGATGGTGCAAGCAATCGATTTGTTTCGTAAACCACAGCTTTTTTTTGATTTGCTGGATGTCGCGGAAGCGGATTATCGCGGTCGAACCGGTTATGCACTCAAGCCATATCCGCATCGGTCTTGGTGGGTTTCTTTGGCTGAGGCGCTGCGGGCAATCTCTCCCAAAGGATTTGTGGCGCAAGGGCTGAAAGGGGCTGAAATCGGTGAAGCAGTGCGTCAGGCGCGGCTGGAGGTGATTCGATGTTATCTTGATAAAATATAATTATGCGCTGTTAAAAAATATTTTTGTGGCAATCGAGTGGCAAGAAGGGTAGGGTATGCCGACTGTAATGTTTGTTTCCAAATTGGTTTGAAATTGTAAAAAAGGAAAATAAAGATATGCATTCTGCCAATGACTCATTAAGCTGGTTAAACTTGACGCGGTTATCATTGCCCGTGCGGGTATTGTTTACGGGTTACCTTATGGCCATTGGTGCGGGCTTGATGATGGCGGGCCTGCAGATCTTGCTGACCCATGGTATGGCGGATGGAAAGCTTGGCCTTTCAGTGGATGACATTGTCTATAGTTACTACGGTAACCGCACCGGCTCTAAGCTGGAGAGTAAACTCAATGGCTCTATGAAGGATAAGGCGCCGCCTGAGGAACGTTTGGAGATTATTAAGTGGGCGCGCAATGGTGCCAGTAAAGAAGAGTGGGATGCACGTATTGGCCAGATAATGCAGCAGCGTTGTGCCATGTGTCATGCCAATATTCCCTCGTTGCATGATGTGAGTAAGTATGAAGTGGCGGCAAAATTAGCTGAGGTGGACGAAGGGGCTACAGTCTCTCAGTTGACACGCGTATCTCATATTCACTTGTTCGGGATCGCCTTCATCTTTATGTTTGTCGGCTTTATTTTCAGTTTTGCGGTGGGCTTTAGTAAGTGGGTTAAAGTTGTGTTGATCTTTACGCCATTTGCCTTCTTGGTGTTAGACATCGCTTCTTGGTGGTTGACCAAAATGAATCCAGCCTTTGCCTGGCTGACCATTATTGGGGGGGCGGCCTATACGCTTGCTTCCACGATTATGATTCTTACCAGCCTGTGGCAGATGTGGATCATGCCTTGGAAAGGGCAGTATCGAGACTGCAATGCTTGGAGTGGTGAGTGCGATCATTAAGGTCGTATCGTATCAGGTTGGAGAGGAACGCCCGCTGATGCGGGCGTTTTTTATACGATAGAATGGCTGACTTTACTTAGAATTAAGGATGATGTGGCATGCCCTATCGCGCAGACCGCCTTGTACGACATGCAACACTGCGACAACTTCAGGTTTTTGTTGCTATTGCTAAAGAGGGCAGCTTTTCCAAAGCTGCGGAGCGCCTGCACCTAACTCAGCCGACGGTTTCTATGCAAGTCAAGAAGCTTTCTGAGGCGGTGGGGGAGCCATTGTTTGAGCAAATCGGGCGTAAAGTCTATCTCACCGAGGTGGGCCGTATCATGTTGGATGCGGCGCAATCCATTTTGGATCAGCTTGCATTGGCGGAGGGAAAAATCAACGAATTGCGGGGGGTGGCTGGCGGTACCGTACGGCTGTCGGTGGTTTCTACTGCGCAGTATTTTGTGCCGGAAGTGATCTATGATTTTTTGGAAGAGTACCCTGATGTCAATGTGGTGATGGAGGTGGGTAACCGCGAAACGCTGCTGGTGCGTATTCAGAAGAATGTGGATGATTTCTATATCCTGGGGCAGCCTCCGGAGGGGTTGCGGGTGGAAAGTCATGTGCTAGCCAACAACCCGTTGGCGGTGGTGGCGCACTGTGATCATCCATTAGCCCAGAAAAAGGGGCGCATCAAGTTGGAAGCATTGGCTGAAGCCCCTTTTTTAATGCGTGAGCGTGGCTCAGGCATTCGCAAGCAAGTGGAGCATGTTTTTCAACAGCAAGGGTTTGAGCCTAATATTAAGATGGTATTGGGGGGTAACGAGGCCATCCGCCTTGGTTTGCGTGAGAATTTGGGGGTGACCGTGGCGTCTTTGCCTACCCTGATAGATGAGATTGAATCGGGGGAGGTGGTGGTGCTGAATGTGGAGGGCTTTCCGTTGATGCGCCATTGGTACCTGGCTTGGCCGGAGGGTAAAGCGCTGTCATTGGCGAGTCGACTGTTGATTGATCGGCTGAAGCAGGGCGGTGCTGGGTTGGACGCGCATATTGATCAGTTGCTATCAGATCATGGATGATGTCATAAGCCTTTGCAGTCATGCCGGTTGTTGAAGGTTGCCCGCATTGATCATGTGAAAGTATTAAAAATCAGTTTCATAGATAATCATCTATCTAATGCTATTGAATTTTTGATTTCCCAGTAATGCGCAGTGAAATAGAATAAGCTGATTGTACATAGTTGTCGGGGTGTTGGACATGACAGGCATTGATAGTCTTTTGATACCGGCTGTACTGTTTTTTGTTCTAGGTGTATTTGCGAAGCTGATACATTCTGATTTGAAGTTTCCCGATGGCATGACCAAGGGAATTTCTTTGTATCTGTTGATGGCTATTGGCCTGAAGGGCGGAGCTGAGCTGGCCAAGGCGGATCTTTTAGTTGCTTTGAATGCGATATTTTGGGCCTTTGTGATGGGCTTTCTGATCCCGTTACTGGGATATGTCATTTTGCGCTTTCGGGATCGCATTGATGCAATGAATGCAGCGGCAATTACCGCTCATTACGGTTCTGTTAGTGCTGGTACTTTTCTAACAGCCATAGCATTTTTGGATGCAACGAAGGAAGCATACGAAACTTACCCCATTATTATGATGGTTATTATGGAGACACCGGCAATTGTGGTGGGGCTGGTTTTGGCTGCTATGGCGCGCAAAAAATTGGCTGCTGCTCAAGCAGGGGCGGGCACAGACGATGCGCCCTCAATTGAGTGGAAGCCGTTGCTGCATGAGGCGTTGACCAATGGAAGTGTGATATTGCTTTTGGGCGCCATGATTATTGGTGCCATTGCTTCCCCTCAATCCATGGAAAAGATCCATCCATTTATCTATGATATTTTTATGGGTGTTCTTTGCTTATTTTTGCTGGATATGGGAATGGAGGCGGCTAAGCGCCTGAAAGAGTTCAAACGTGTGGGTGCGTACCTGGTTGCTTTTGGGATTATCATGCCGTTACTGGGTGGCACAATAGGTGTCATTATAGGTGCGATTATTCTGGACTTTTCGGCGGGCGGCACTTTGTTGGTGGCCATATTGGGGGCCAGTGCATCCTATATTGCTGTACCCCCAGCCATGCGTTATGGTGTGCCTGAGGCAAATCCTTCGTATTATCTAACGTTGGCTTTGGGTGTGACTTTTCCGTTTAATGTCGTGGTCGGGATTCCATTGTTCTATCAAATGGCGGTTTGGATGACCGGAAGCTAACAAGATAGGGAAATTATTATGTCACAGTCATGTTCTGAAAAACTAATTCATATTATTGTATCTTCCATATTGGAAGAGCGTATTGAAGAGATACTGGAGCGGTCTGGTGTAGACGGGTTTACCAGTTTTGATGTGCGTGGAAGTGGTAGTTCGGGGTTACAAAGTGGGCATCTGGAAGGTGAATCGAATGTGATGTTTATGGTTGTTGTCCCAGACCGTATTTACCCTGTCTTGGTCGACAACCTGAATCAGCTCATGCGTAGGGGGCATCATATGATGGTGTTTTCTTCCGATGTGGCAGTTATTACACCCTCTAAATGTATGAATGACGCCTCTTCATGAACCCGATCTTGTTAGCAACGGGAAATCCTTACAAGATTCAAGAAATTGAACCTGTTTTGAGGCAGGCGGGATTTGATGTTTTTCTACAGAAGGATTTTTTTGCAGACGAAGCAATAGAAGATGGCCAGACCTTTGTTGAAAATGCGTTAAAAAAGGCGCGTTTTGCGTGCCAAAAAACGGGTTTGCCCTGCCTTGCTGAGGACTCGGGTCTTGAAGTTGAAGCTTTGGGTGGTCGTCCGGGTGTTTGTTCGGCCCGTTATGCGGGGGTGACGGGCGCATCGCGTGAGGAGGTGGATGCTGCAAATTTACGCAAGCTATTGAAGGATATGGAGTCTGTTCCCTTACATGCTAGGCGTGCCCGTTACTGTAGCGTTTTTGTCTACCTGCGTTCTGCAGAGGATGCGATGCCTTTGATCGGCACAGGCATTTTATATGGTGAAATTCTGCCTGAGCCTCGGACAGGGCGGGGCATAGGTTATGATGATGTATTCTGGGTACCTAAATATTTTAAAACCGTTTCAGAAATGAGCGATGAGCTAAAAAACAAAATTAGTCATCGTGCTCAAGCGTTACGTGAGGTCCTTGAAAAAATCAAAAAGGATCAGGTATGAGCACGATTGAACTAAGAACGTATGTTTTTCTTGACTCATTGCAGCCGCAGCTTGCCTCCTATATGGCAACAGCTTCGCTGGGTTTTTTGCCTGTGCCGGGTGATTCATGCCTGTGGGTGGAAGTTTCTCCTGGTATGGCCGTTCATCGCCTGTCAGATATTGCCCTTAAAGCTTCAAATGTCCGCCTGACACAGCAGATTGTTGAGCGTTCCTATGGCTCAATGGTGTTCAATCACCGCGATCAAAGTGATGTGCTCGAAGCCGGCAATAGCATATTGCGCTATCTTCGGGCGGAAGAGTATGAGCGTGAGCAGTGTGTGATTATGTGGAATGAGATTATCTACAGTATAACGGCTGATCACGCGACATTGATCAATCGTGATAATCGCAAGGGTTCTATGGTGATGCCGGGGCAAAGTATTTTTATCATGGAAACCCAGCCTGCAGGTTATATTATCTATGCCGCCAATGAGGCAGAAAAGGCTGCAAATGTAACGTTGGTGGAGGCAAGAGCAGTTGGTGCGTTCGGTCGCTTACTGATGAGTGGTGCTGAGGCGGATATACAGGCTGCCGCTCATGCTGCTACATCAGCCTTGTCAGGCCTGGCGTGTAAACCCAATCTGAAATAGTGCCTGTTTACGCAGTCAGAGCGGTAAGTTTAGGTAGTGTCCAGAATTTTTCCCACATTTGTGTTCAGCGGCGTCTCTGACCTTTCTGACCTTCTTGACCTTTCCCCCAAAAACTACGCCAAATCTGAGGTGAGATTTCCGACAATAGACTCAACACAGCAGATCTCACATGAGCAAACGCAAGAGCTTCACAATCGAGAAAATCATCCAGATTCTCAAAGAAAACGAAGCCGGCGTCCCCGTCACCCACTTAGCTCGACAGCATGGTGTGGCAGCAGGCACCATCCATCGCTGGAAAGCTAAATATGGCGGCATGGATGTGGCAGAAGCCAAGCGCCTCAAGGAACTGGAAAAAGAAAACGCCCG
>DQVN01000150.1 GCA_015661715.1 Sulfurivirga caldicuralii | reverse complement strand
TGGTTTGTCGTTACTTATACATTTTGCGGTTTTGATACTATTTTTCAATAGTTTTTTGTGCCTGCAAATAGAGCGGATACACCTTTTTGGCGATTTTCCGCAGTGTCTGGACGCGCGTTCGTGCAGAAGGGTGGGTGCTGAGAAACTCTGGCGGTCGATTTTGCTTGATCTGAGACATTTTTTGCCACACCCGCACCGCTGCATAGGGATCATAACCGGCCCGAGCGGCCAGCTCCACACCCATTTGATCGGCCTCCTGTTCATGCAAGCGGGAAAAAGGCAGGCCGATACCCACTTGATAGACCAGTCCCGCCAGATCGCGGTTGGAACGGTTTAACCCCAATAGGGTTGCACCAATGTCCAAGGTGAGGTTGGCTGCCAGCGCCTGAGAAGTACGCTCCCGTGCATGTTCGCGCAACGCATGGGCGATTTCGTGGCCCAGGATAGCGGCCAGCTCATCGTCGGTGAGTTTCAGCTTTTCCACTAACCCCGTATAGACCACGATACGCCCACCCGGCATGCACCAGGCATTGATCTGCGGGCTGCTGATCACATGCACTTCCCACGGCCACTGTAAAGCATCGGCGCGGAAGTGACGCACCTGGGGAATCAGGCGGTGGGTAATTCGCTGGACGCGCTTGAGCAAGGCCTTATCCCGATCCAACTTGCCCTGTTTGCGGGCCTGGTCCAGTATTCGGCGATAGCTTTGCGCGGCTGCCCGCTCCAATTCTGTGGTGGAGACCAACATCAACTGACTACGTTTGACACCCACCACACCGCTGGCAGTGGTTTGAGTGGTGGCACAGCCGCTCAAACCCAAAAAAACGGCCAAAACACCGCCTAATACCCAGGTTTTGGTAGGACGAAAAAATCGGCGTTCAAAATTTTTGGGGGACCCCCTGTGGTGAATCTTGATCCAGCGCATTGTCTCTTTCTCTTGCCCTCGTGCATAATTCACGGTTATTTAAGTGGATTTTGAGGAGTGTGGTGTGGATTTGCAAGCGGTTAAGGATTATTTGCTCGAGCTTCAGGCGGACATTTGCCAGCAATTGGCCGAAGTGGATGGGCAGGATTTTATCACCGACGAATGGACCCGCACGCAAGCGGAAGGGGCGCTGCAACTCACCGGTGGAGGCATCACGCGGGTGCTGCAGGATTCAGCGGTGATCGAGAAAGGCGGGGTTAACTTCTCCCATGTGAAAGGGGCCAGCTTGCCCCCTTCTGCCATGGCGCACCGCCCAGAGCTGGCTGGACGCAGCTTTCAGGCCATGGGGGTGTCACTGGTCATTCATCCGCGCAATCCCTATGCCCCCACCAGCCATGCCAATGTGCGTCTGTTCCTGGCGGAAAAGGACGGTGAGGCACCGGTGTGGTGGTTTGGCGGCGGTTTTGATTTGACACCTTTCTATCTATTTGAAGAGGATGCCCGCTTCTGGCACGAGATCGCTTTTGCCGCTTGTGAGCCCTTTGGCGCGGAGGTTTATCCCCGTTTCAAGAAGTGGTGCGATGAATACTTTTACCTCAAGCACCGGGGTGAAACCCGGGGTGTGGGGGGACTCTTCTTCGATGATCTGAATGCGTGGGACTTTGATACTTGCTTTGCCTTTATGCGCGCTGTGGGTGATGCCTATATTCAGGCCTATCGACCTATTCTCGTCCGTCGTAAGGACACCCCTTACGGGTCGCGCGCGCGTCAGTGGCAACTGATCCGCCGTGGTCGCTATGTGGAGTTCAACCTGGTGTATGACCGGGGCACTATTTTCGGGTTGCAGACGGGGGGGCGTACCGAGTCCATCCTCATGTCCATGCCGCCGCTGGCGGCCTGGGCCTATGACCATCATCCACAGCCGGGTACGCCGGAGGCTGAGCTGATCGAGGTGTTGCAAACGCCCCGTGATTGGTTGGAATGGCATGATGGATAAGGTGCGTATTGACAAATGGTTATGGGCGGGGCGGTTTTTCAAAACCCGAGCGTTGGCCGTTGCGGCCATAAAGGGCGGCAAGGTCAAGCTCAATGGTCAAAATCCTAAGCCCAGCAAGACCCTTCAGGTGGGTGATGTGCTGGAGATCACCCAGCCCCATCGCAAGGTGTGGCTCCGGGTGGAGGCCCTCTCCGATCGCCGCGGCCCGGCCCAGGTGGCGCAAACCCTTTACAGTATAGAAAAAGAGCAGCGCAACCAGCGTAAGCCGGATCCGATGCAAGCATTGGCCGGGTTTCGGGAAAAGGGTCGCGGACGGCCCACCAAGCGGGAGCGACGGCAGATCGAGCGTTGGTTGGGTGAGTAATGGTCACTGTATTAAAGTAAAAATGTAATAAAAATTTTTGATAAACATTGATTAATAGGTTCGTTAAACTTACCTGTACTTTTATGTAAATGATGAATGAATTTTTTATAAATCTAAAAGGAGGTGAGGTGTGAAATTGATGTGGAAGACAGTTGCGCTGGCCGGTGTATTTGTATCGGCGCAAGCCTACGCCTTGACGGTTCCTGGCCCGTTGGTGGATGCCAAATGGGTAGCGGATCACAAAGAAGAAGTGGTTATTTTGGAACTGACTAAAAAGTCTGATAAGGCGAATATTCCTGGTGCCATTGCCTTCGATAGCAAGAAAATGCGTGTCAAGCGCATGGAGGATGGTGTCAAGGGGCAGGGTTTGGTGCCCACCAAAGCCCAGTTTGAATCTTTGGTTCAGTCAGCGGGTGTGAACAAGGGGGATGCCATTGTCATTGTGGATGCGGGGAAGAGCGCTTCTGATGCTTCCAATTCTGCAAGGCTTTACTGGCAATTCAAGTATTTTGGTTATGACAACATCACCATTCTAAATGGAGGTGAAAAAGCCTGGAAGAAAGCCAAGCTGCCATACAACAAAAAAGCTGTGAAAGCGGTGGCGGCAAAAAAAGGTAACTGGACTGCGGGTGAGATCCGTCGGGAACTGATTGCCACCACGGCGGATGTGGAAGCAGCGATTAAAGATGATGGGGTTCAAATCCTGGATAATCGGGATTTGGGTCAGTATCTGGGCACCTGGCACAAAAACTATGTGTTTGCACCAGGTCATATTCCAAGTGCCAAGCTCTTTGCCATGACCACCTTTACCAAAGGTAAAAGCTCCCGTTTCTTTGATGCGGAGACCTATAAAAAGGTCGGTCAGGCGATGGGTTGGGATGCCACCAAACCGACCATTGTGTATTGCAATTCAGGTCAGTTGTCAGGCGGTGGCTGGTTTATCCTAAGCCAGATCGTGGGCAACAAAAATGTGAAACTCTATGATGGCTCTATGAATATCTGGACGCTGAAGAAAAAGCCCACGGAAACCTTCCAGCTGAACAACTAAGAAGCATGATCGCCGGTCATAACGCCCCGGAAGGGGCGTTATGTGTTATGGGTACTTGCTTTGCCGGCAGAAATGGGTAAAATCCCGCTTTTGCTGTGCAATTGAGCATTACAGATCAAGGAAACATCCCATGAAAAGAACATTTCAACCCAGTATTCTCAAGCGCAAGCGTACCCACGGTTTTCGCGCGCGCATGGCGACAAAAAATGGCCGCAAGGTGTTGGCGCGTCGTCGTGCCAAGGGCCGTAAGCGCTTGACTGCCTGATCGGTTTCGATCCTGTCTGATGGCTGACAGGTCGTCAGCATCTCCTATCGATTCTGACCGGCTTTTGGCCGGTCAAACTTTTCCCAAGGCTCTGCGGCTACTCAAGCCGGCTCAGTTTCGCTGGGTGTTCGCTGATGCGAGTAAATTTGCCAATCGCCACTGGACACTGCTTGTTCGTGCCAATGGGTTGCCCATACCGCGCATGGGATTGGCGATTGCCCGCAAGCAGGTGGGCAAGGCTCATCGTCGCAACCGCATTAAGCGTATTGCCCGTGAGGTGTTCCGCCACCATAAGCGGCGTCTGGTGGGCTATGATATTGTGGTTTTGGCGCGTAAAGGGGCCGCGGAGGTGGACAATGCGACCCTGATGCGTAGCTTTGAACACCTGATTGGCAAGATCGAACAACATAAACGCTCATCACAAGGACAGACACAGACATGAATATCCGCGCCCTCTGGTGGATTGCCCTGGCTTTTACCCTGATGTGGATCTGGATGGAATGGGTCAAGTTCACCGCGCCCAAGCCGCCTCAGGCTGAAACCACTCAGCAGAATCTGCCGGCGGTTGAGGCGGTACAGCAGGCATCCCAATTGGCTCAAGAGGGGGCGGCGGATACACCGGTGGCGCAGAAGGCTGTGGCCAGTGCGCAGCGCGTCCGGGTTAAAACGGATGTGCTGGATATAGAGCTGGATACCCTGGGTGGTGATATACGCGTGGCCCGCCTGCTTAAATTTGCCGCCAGCTCGGAAGAGAAAGATAAGCCGTTTACCCTGTTGTCGGATACGGGGCCGCTGTTTCATATTATTCAAAATGGTTTGACCTCGCCGGTGGAGGGTCAGCCTGCGCCCACGCACAAGGTGCGTTGGCACACACCTAAGACGGAATATGCCCTGAAGGGTGAAAATCTGGTGGTGCCTTTTACCTGGGAGCAAGGTGGAGTCAAGGTGACCAAGACCTACACCTTCGAGCCAGGCAGCTATGTGGTTAAGGTGACCTATCAGGTGGAAAACCGCAGTGGCCAGGTTTGGCAAGGGGCGCTTTACAGCCAGATTCAACGCAACCGCTATGTGCCCAATGCGAGCAAACTGATCTGGACTTACACCGGCCCGGTTTTCTATGATCCGGAAAACAAATATCAGAAAGTGGACTTCGATGAGCTGCTCGCTCAGCCTATCAGCGCTAAAGCTGTTCAGGGCGGCTGGACAGCCATGATCCAGCACTATTTTCTTTCTGCCATTATTCCACCCCAGGATCAGCAGAACATCTATTTTGGTAAGCTGCTGGCTCAGGACCGATTTGCCGTGGGCGTGGTCAGTCCAGTTACCAAAATAGCCGATGGTCAGCAGGCCAGTTTCCAGCATCGCTATTTCATTGGTCCGGCGATTGAAGAGTTGCTGGAGCCGCTGGCAGAAGGATTGGAATTGACCAAAGACTATGGCGTTCTGACCTTTATTGCGGAGCCTTTGTTCTGGGTGTTGAAGGCTATCTATTCCCTGGTGGGCAACTGGGGCTGGGCCATCATTATTCTGACCGTGCTGATCAAGCTGGCTTTCTACAAACTGTCTGAAACCAGCTATCGTTCCATGGCCAAGCTGAAACAGTTCCATCCCAAGCTGCAGCAGCTGAAGGAGAACTATGGCGATGATAAGCAGCTGTTCCAGCAGAAGTTGATGCAACTGTATCGGGAAGAGAAGATCAACCCCATGGGCGGCTGTCTGCCCATTCTGGTGCAGATGCCGGTATTTATCGCCCTGTACTGGGTGCTGCTCTATTCCGTCGAGATTCGTCAAGCGCCTTGGATTTTGTGGATCGATGATTTGTCCGCGCCGGATCCTTACTATGTGCTGCCGCTGATCATGGGGGCCAGTATGTGGGTGCAGATGAAGTTGAACCCCACCACCATGATGGATGAGACGCAGCAGAAGGTCATGCAG
>DQVN01000103.1 GCA_015661715.1 Sulfurivirga caldicuralii | reverse complement strand
TCATTTTTTTCTGCTTTCTTATACAGCGATTGTTTTTGATCCGCGGGAAACTGCAGAAAATTTGCGTAAGCAAGGTGTGATCGTCAATGGGCTGCGTCCGGGCGAAGCAACCTCGCGTTATATCAACCGTGTTATGGAGCGATTGACCCTGGTAGGCGCAGTGTACATCACAGCCGTTTGCCTGCTGCCTGAGTTTTTGATTTTGTATTGGAATGTGCCTTTCTATTTTGGCGGCACATCGCTGTTGATTATCGTGATTGTGGTAATGGACTTTATGACCCAGGTTCAGCTGCAACTGATGAGCGCTCAACCACAAATGCAAAGCCTGATGGCCGGTGGCAAGCCAAGAACCAAACGCATACGTCGTTGACTGTTCGATGTTGATAGAAAGCTCAGGTGGTTATCCGGTATAATTGCTTGTTTTTGAAAAGTTTTACTTAAGGAGAGTCAAGATGGCCCGTATTGCCGGCGTTAACTTGCCTTTGAACAAACATATCGTAATTGGTTTACAGGCCATTTACGGTATCGGCCCTACTATTTCCAAGCAAATCTGCGAAGCACTAAAGCTTGACCCCAGCACAAAGGTGCGTGAGTTGAATGATGATCAGCTTGCCGCTCTGCGTGATGAGGTGAGCAAGTATAAGATAGAAGGGGATTTGCGACGTGAAATTTCCATGAATATTAAGCGTTTGATGGATATGGGATGTTATCGTGGCATTCGCCATCGACGCAGCCTTCCCGTTCGTGGGCAGCGCACAAAGACCAATGCCCGTACACGTAAAGGTCCACGTAAGCCAATCAAGAAATAAGTAAATGTGAGTTAGAGATATGGCAAAAGGTAAAAAAAACAGTAATACAAAAAAGAAAATAAAACAAGTTGTCACTGATGGGGTGGCCCATGTTCATGCTTCTTTTAATAATACAATTGTGACGATTACGGATCGTTCCGGAAATACGTTATGCTGGGCTACCGCTGGAGGTAGTGGATTTCGTGGCTCGCGCAAAAGTACCCCATTTGCTGCGCAGGTTGCAGCAGAGCGTGCAGGCGAAATGGCCAAAGAGTATGGCATGAAAAATTTAGAAGTGAGGGTGAAGGGGCCAGGGCCTGGCCGTGAATCTGCGGTTCGCGGTTTACACGCTGCGGGTTTCAAGATTACAGCCATAGCTGATGTGACACCCATTCCTCATAACGGTTGCCGTCCGCCTAAGAAACGCAGAGTGTAAGGGAATAGAGATATGGCAAGATACATTGGACCTAAGTGTAAGTTGATGCGTCGTGAAGGAACAGATTTGTTCCTGAAAAGTGGTATTCGCCCAATTGAAACCAAGTGTAAGATCGATCAGCCCCCCGGTGTGCATGGTGCCCGTCGTGGTCGGGTAACGGAATATGGTCTCCAGCTTCGCGAAAAGCAGAAAGTACGGCGTATGTATGGAGTTCTGGAAAAGCAGTTTCGGCGTTATTACAAAGAAGCTGATCGTAGGAAAGGGTCAACAGGTGTCAACCTGTTACAGTTGTTGGAATGCCGTTTAGACAATGTCGTTTACCGTATGGGATTCGCCTCTACACGTGCTGAAGCGCGTCAGCTTGTTTCTCACAAGGCGATCAGCGTGAATGGAAAGACGGTTAATGTTCCGTCCTATCAAGTTCAGCCTGGTGACATTGTCTCTGTTCGTGAAAAAGCCAAACAGCAGGCGCGTATTGCCACAGCAATGGAAATTCATCAACAGCGTGGATTACCTCATTGGGTTGAGGTCGATACGAAAAAATATGAAGGCGTGTTCAAGGCTGTGCCTGACCGTTCCGATCTGTCTGCAGACATCCACGAAAACCTGATAGTCGAGCTGTACTCCAAGTAATCCCAACGGAGATTAAAACGAATGCAACAGTTTCTGGAGCAAATGCTGACGCCGAAATTGGTTGATGTAAAGCACATTAGCCAAAAGCATAGTCGAGTAGTGCTTGAGCCCATGGAGCGTGGTTATGGCTATACATTGGGTAATGCGCTGCGTCGAATCTTGCTGTCCTCTATGCCTGGTTCGGCGGTAACAGAGGTGCAGATTGATGGTGTAGTCCATGAATATTCCGCGCTGGAAGGTGTCCGTGAAGATGTGCTTGAGGTATTGCTTAACCTTAAGGATTTGGCAATTAAACTGCACGATCGGGACACAGTGGAGCTGACCCTTGAGAAAGAAGGGCCTGGCGTTGTAATGGCTGCCGATATTACACTGCCAACTGGGGTAGAAGTGGCTAACCCTGATCATGTCATTGCCCATTTAGGTGATAATGGCAAGTTGAGTATGCGCCTTAAAGTTGAAAAAGGCGTTGGCTATCGTCCGGCAGAGCTCAATGATAGTGGACAGATTGGCATTCTCCGATTGGATGCTTCATTCAGTCCCATTGTTAGTGTTAGTTATGATGTTGAAGCGGCTCGTGTTGAGCAACGTACAGACCTTGATAAGTTGCTCATTGACGTTGAAACCAATGGTACGATTGATCCAGAAGAGGCTATCAAGTTGGCCGCCACTATTTTGAGCCATCAATTGAATACCATTGCTGATATGAGGTTACAGCAGAAGGTCGAGGAGGCGCCTGTTGAAGAGCCTAATATCGATCCTATTTATCTACAGCCGGTCGATGATCTGGAATTAACCGTTCGATCTGCCAACTGCCTTAAGGCTGAGCATATCTATTACATTGGGGATTTGGTTCAGCGTACTGAGCAGAGCCTGCTGAAGACGCCTAATCTGGGAAAAAAATCCCTGCAAGAAATTAAGGATGTATTGGCCCAACGTGGCCTGAGTCTTGGAACCAAGCTGGACAACTGGCCACCGGCTAGTTTGGCAAATGCCAATAAAGAGTCCGCTTAAACGGAAGGAATTGAATCATGCGTCATCGTAAGATTGGTCGTAAGTTGAATCGTACCAGCGCGCATCGAAAGGCAATGTTCCGTAACATGTCTGCGTCGCTATTCGAACATGAAATTATTAAGACAACTTTACCCAAGGCCAAAGAGCTCCGTCGTCATGCCGAGCCGCTGATTACCTTGGCCAAGGAAGATACCGTAGCGAATCGTCGATTGGCGTTTGCTCGTTTGGGTAACAACCATCGTGCCCGGAGTGTGGTCACTAAGCTATTTGAAGAACTGGGACCGCGTTATAAAAACCGCAATGGCGGCTACTTGCGTATCCTCAAATGTGGTTTTCGTCCAGGCGATAATGCGCCGATGGCCTATGTTGAGCTGGTCGATCGACCACTCGATGAAGATACAGAGGTCACAGTAGAAGAGAACGCAGAATAAACGTTAAAGCCGGCATTAGCCGGCTTTTTAATATCATGTCAGCTCGACCTTTCGATACGCATATTCATCTTCATCTTATAGACGATGTAAAATCCTGTCTGCAACAGGCCGATATGCTGGTCCCGGCCATTTATGTTTCGGATTGGCAGTCGGTTATAGGCCTATCGCAGAATCATTCAGGTGTGTATCCTGCAATCGGTATCCATCCGTGGGAAGCCCATAACTATGACTGTGAGACGTTGAAGGCAGCATTAGTCCAGGCAGACACATTGTTGAAAAATATGCCACAACTACACATTGGTGAGATCGGCCTGGACTTTGATTCTCATACACC
>DQVN01000097.1 GCA_015661715.1 Sulfurivirga caldicuralii | reverse complement strand
ATCTGACCGACAGCATCTGGCGTTTTGTGCCGGCTAATGATGGAACCTGCTCGGCGATGTCTGAACAGACCATACGCGACGCGGTTGTGCGCACCATTAAATATGGTGTAAATGTGAAAAAGAACGGTCATCTAATCGATTGTACCCGTCAGGCCGTGATGCCAGGCTGGTTAGAGCGTCTGGGTGAAAAAGAGGTTAAGCGGCTGAGTATATATGTTCACCAGCTGGGAGGCGGTCAATAATCATAGTTTCATGAGTTGATTATGATCAAGTTCTGAGTAAGAAAGGGGAATCATAGTATTCCCCTTTCTTTATTTTGTGTTTTAATACAAAGAAAGTTAGGCATAAAGAGAGGAGTTGACAATGGGCGGATTGAATAATGATTGGGTATTATGGGGCTCTATTGGCGCAGTTGTCTTGACCATCGTTTCATTGGTCGCATTTGCGTGGAAAGCGATCCAAGGCATGGAAGGCGAAACCGGTGAGACCGGTGACGATAAGAGTTGAGTTCACACTTCTATAACGACATGTGAAAGCCTATCTTCGGATAGGCTTTCTGTTTTTTGGACAGTTATAAGAAATGGTTATATTTTGATATATAGCAAATTAATTAGTAGATAAGGGTAGTTGATATGTCACAGGCAAACAAGGATGGAACCGTAAAATCCTTATTGGATGAATATGATGTCAACTCGAGAACTTTGGAGGAAATCGGCGTAGAGATATTGCCGGTCAATACGGGTAAAACGGTTCATGCGAAGCGGATACCGGGCCGATTCCGCACCCTGAAGTGGCTGGCGGCATCCGTGTGGCTACTCTTGTTTTTCGGTCCTTATCTGCGTTGGAATGGAGAGCAGGCTATTTTGTGGGATCTGCCTAATCGTCAGTTTCATTTTTTTGGTATTACCATCCTGCCGCAGGATATTTGGGTATTGGCCATGATCCTGCTGTTCTTTGCTTTGATGCTGGCGGCGGTGACCGCCGTAGCGGGACGGGTTTGGTGTGGTTTTTTCTGTTTTCATACGGTTTGGACCGATGTGTTCACCTGGTTGGAAGAAAAGTTTGAAGGCAACCCAGCCAAGCGGATCAAGCTAGATCAGATGCCTTTGAGTTGGGAGAAAATTAAGGTTAAGCTGCCGAAGCATCTGGTTTGGTTATTAATCGGTTTTGCCACCTCATTTAGTTTCCTGGCCTTTTTTGTCGATGCCTTTGATCTGTGGAAGCGCCTATTCCATCTGGATCTGAATTTCTGGGAAGCAGCCACGATTATCGTGATCGGCCTGGCCACCTACTTCTTCGCCGGTTTTATGCGTGAGCAGGTGTGTATCGGCTTCTGTCCTTACGCTCGTATTCAAGGGGCGATGATCGATGAGTCTACGATTCTGCCGACCTATGATAAAGACCGGGGGGAGCCGCGTGCGCAAATGAAAGAGCGCAACGCCTATGTGAAGAAGGTGATGCAGGAACTTAAGGCGCAAGGGTTAGATCAGGAGCTGATGCAGCAGTTCTTGGCCGAAGGGCTGGATGAGAAAGCGGCGAAGAAAAAGGTTAATGAGGCATTGCGTAAACGGGCCAATGAGGCGGCCGACAAGCACTTTGGTGATTGTATTGACTGCCGCTTGTGCGTCGATGTCTGCCCAACCGGTGTGGATATCCGACTGGGGCAGCAGTTTGGTTGTATAACCTGTGGTTTATGCATCGATGCCTGTGACAGCATCATGGATAAGATTAAAAAGCCACGTGGGTTGATTCGTTATGCGTCATTGGATGACTTCCTGGGTAAGGAGCCCCCGCCATGGTGGAAGCGGCCCCGGGTGATTGTCTACACCACGGTTATGGCCATTGCTGCAGGTCTGCTTGTGTGGAAGCTTACCCATTTGGAGCCGGTTGATGTCAAGGTGTTGCGGGATCGTTCGCCGTTATTTGTCCAAATGAGCGATGGCTCTATTCAGAACAAGTATACGGTGAAGATTGTGAACAAAACGTCGAACCCTATGCGAGCTAAGATCACGGTGGAAGGACCGGAAGGATTGGTTTATCTGACTGAACGGTTCATTCCAGTGGCGCCAGGCACAGTGGGTCAAGGTATCTTGCGGGTACGGATACCCAAAGATAAGATTACCTCTGAACGCATACCCATTAAGATAATCGTGCAGGATCTGGATCATCCTGAGGTGCGGGCAGAATACGAGAGTGTGTTTATTGGCCCGCCGCCTCGGCGCTAAATGAACACCGGCTATAATAGATGGCCACGCCAGACTGGCGTGGCTTTTTCATTTCGTAAAACGCAAAGGTAGTCATGAAAGCGCATAAAGACTGGAGTCGCCCGCTTAAGAACCCTTTTGTCATTGGCTGGTTGGTGATGCTGGTGTTGGTGCTGTCGGTGAATATGTTCATGGTCAATATGGCCATTGTCACCAACCCCGGACTGGTAAAAAACGATCTGGATCATGCAGAGGCCAGTGTCGTGGAAATTCTGCGTCGGCAGCAGGATTTGGAGGCAAAAGGCTGGTCAATGGATCTGCAGATTCCCTTATTGCAGGAAAAAAAGCCGGTCGATATTCAGGCGCGGATTATGACCCGGGATGGTGTCACGATTGTTGGTGACGAAGCGATACTGTTCTATTACCGCCCAGCCGACCAGAGCCAGGATGGGCAGGTCAAATTGACGCGACAGCCTGATGGAAGCTTTACAGGTGAGTTAACCCTGCCGCTGAAGGGGAAGTGGGATGTGGTTCTGGAAATCAAAAAAGGGGAGATGACGTATCAGTTGGGACGTTCTCTTTGGGTTGAGGAGGCGGGCAAGGCTGCTCAGCCATGAGTGATACCTGCTATCACTGCGGACAAGCGATCGCAGACGGCGAGCGGGTTGTCCGCAAAATTGAAGGGGCAGAACGGGCGTTTTGTTGTCACGGCTGTGCCAGCGTCTGTGAAGTGATTCACGAGGCGGGGCTACAGAGTTTTTACCAGCGTACACCAGATGGCGAGCTGTTGTCGCCCCCACCGCCGCCGCCCAAAGACCTGGATTTCATCGATCATGATGAAGTTCAGGCTCAGTTTACGGATAAATTGGGCGATATCCGCGAAATCACCCTCTTGTCTGAAGCCATTCACTGCGCCGCCTGTATCTGGTTGATCGAGCATCGCCTGGCCCAGGTAGAGGGGGTGCGTTTTGTGCACGTCAACTTTACCAATAAGCAGATTCGTATCCGGTGGGACAATAATCGCATCAAACTCAGCGAGATTATCCGCATTCTTCACAGTATTGGCTATGATGCCGCCCCTTATGATCCTTCGGCATCAGAGAAAGCGTGGCGCCAGGCTAACCGTGATCTCCTCTATCGTTTGGGGTTCGCCGGCTTTGCCATGATGAATATCATGTGGTTCTCCGTGGCGTTATATGCCGGTGCGGACGAACACCCGGAATGGCGCAACTATTTTCATTACATTCAGTGGGCTATTGCCACGGTGGTCTTGCTCTATTCAGCCAAGCCGTTCTTCCAAGGGGCCTTGACCAGTTTGAAATCCCGCAGTCTGGGGATGGATGTCTCCATTAGTTTGGGCATTTTGACCACCTATTTTTACTCTGTTTGGGTCACCTTGCATACCACAGAGATTGTCGGACAGGTGTATTTTGACACCATGACCGATTTTATCTTCTTTCTGCTGATTGGGCGTTATGTGGAGGCGATTTCAAAAAACAAGGCCGTGGATGCCACCCGGCGGTTGATGGCCTTGCAGCCGAAGGTGGCGCGCAAGCTGACCGAAACGGGAGAAGAAGTGGTGCCGGTGCGCTTACTGGCCGTAGGGGATCAGGTACGGGTTCGTCCCGGGGACCGTATTCCGGTGGATGGGGAAGTGGTAGAGGGTTTTGGTCATGTCAATGAATCCATGCTCAGTGGCGAGTCGCGAGAAGTCTATAAGCAGCCTGGCGATAAGGTCGCGGCAGGCACCATCAGCGTGGATGCCACCCTGACGGTGCGGGTGGAGAAGATCCTGCAAGACACTCTACTGGGGCGTATTATCCAGATGGTGGAGGCGGCTCAGGGTTCTAAGGCGCCGATTCAATGTACGGCGGACCGTATTATGCCCTGGTTTGTATCCGCCGTGATCACCCTGGCGGTGGCCGCTGCGGTTTATTGGTACTTCAATGCCGGAATTGAGACGGCGATTATGGCGGGTACTGCGGTTTTGATTATCACTTGTCCCTGCGCATTGGGCTTGGCCACGCCCATGGCCATCGCTGTGGCCAGCGGCGTGTCTGCGCGCAATGGGATTTTGATCAAAAACGGGGCGGTGCTGGAGATCCTCAATGACATCAATCACTTTGTGTTTGATAAAACCGGTACCCTGACCAAAGGCGCGATGCGGGTGGTGGCGACCCATACACGGGGCGCGGTGGATGCGGATCTGCTGCTGAAGCAGGTTGCGGCGGTGGAGTTTCATTCGCAGCATAGCATCGCCCAGGCCATTTACGCTTCGGTGAAGGAGAAGCATCCCGCCTTTTTGCCGGCCGATTATTCAGTAGAGGGTTTTACCACCCATGCGGGTAAGGGAGTGGAGGCGCGTGTGAATGGCCACCACTACCGGATAGGTCATGATGACTGGCTGAAAAGCTACGGCCTCTCTCTGCCGCAGGATTGGTTGCAATTGGCGCAGCGGGCGCAAGAAAAGGGGCAGACGGCCATTTGGGTGGCGCGGGATAATGCAGTGGTGGCGCTATTGTTCTTGGCAGATGAGCTGCGGGAAGATGCCCATGAGTTGATTAAACGGCTCAAGGCTCAGGGCAAAAAGGTGACCCTGCTTTCCGGCGATCGACAAGCGGTGGCGGAAGAAATCGCGCGACAGTTGGGCGGCATGACGGTGATTGCAGAGGTGCTGCCCGCGGATAAGCATGCTGTCATTGCCCGCTTGCAGGCTCAGGGCGATCGGGTGGCGATGGTAGGCGATGGCATCAATGATGCGCCGGCGTTGGTACAGGCTCATGTGGGCATTGCTTTAGGCAGCGGTACGGATATTTCCATGGACAGCGCCGATGTGGTGTTGATGAACAATGAGTTGCTGGCGGTGGATACGGCGGTCAGGCTGTCCGCGCGTACGCTGAAAACGATTCGCCAGAATATTGCCAGTTCCATTGCCTATAATGTCATTATGGTGCCTTTAGCTATGAGCGCGACACTCACCCCGCTGATTGCGGCCATTACCATGCCGATCAGCTCGTTGGTTGTCATTGGCAATGCGGCGCGGATTCGCACCTTTTTTTCCGATCAGGCTAAGGCGGCGAGGAGGGCAAAATAGTGGATGTTATCTACGGTTTAATTCCCTTTGTGTTGCTGTTTGGCTTTCTGGCCGTGGTGGTCTTTATCTGGATGGCCAAAAAAGGGCAGTTCGATGATTTGGATGGGGCGGCCAACCGCATTCTGTTTGATGATGATGAAGAGCCCACCATGGACTCTATGCGTCAGCGGGAACAGGCGCGTCAAACGCAAGGCGAGAAAGAGAAAACACAGGTAAACGGTGAAAATGAAAAGGGATAAGGTGCGCTGATAGCCGTTTTCCAGGAATAGAGCACGACGATCTTAACTTTCAAACCCGCCTGTGGCGGGTTTGTTGTGTTATGTGTCAAGACCCGTGAGATTATTTACAGGAAATTTGCATAATTCTGCTTTTTTCTCATACCACGCTTGTCATGCCTGCATGGGCGTTTGATGATTCAAAGCCCGTTGTGGAATGTGATAGAGATAAAGGTGAGTATAACGGCGCAAAGCCTTGGCAAATTCTGCCAGAGAACTGAAATCGTTGGTTTTGAGTAGTCTGGGCAATACGGCCATTGAAACGCGCCACCATGCCATTGGTTTGAGGCCTTCTGGGCTGAATCAGACGATGTTCAATAGCGTGCTTTTGACAAGCCTGGTCGAAACGGTGATTGCCAGTGGGGACTCGGTCACCTGAGGGGCTGAAGCGGTCGGTGAATGCTTTGCCATTGTCAGTCAGGATTTTGCTGATCTTGAATGGGCCTCAACCCAATGTTCGAGAAAAGCTGCGGCAGTTTCTGCATCTTTGCTGGGATGAATTTCCCAGTCCACCCAACGAGTGGCTCGGTTGATGGCCACGGATAGCTGCAACTCTTTTGGCTGGGCAATTGCGGTAGGTATTTGATGTCGATATGAATAAAACCGGGTTCATAGTCCTTGAAAGCCTTATGGCCTTGGCCCTGCTGTTGTTGAGCCATTGACTGATGCAAGTTGGGCACGGTTAGCCTTACGAATAAACTGACCACCTATGCGGTCTCTTGCCCTTCGCAGTGAGATCATTTCTCACGTTCACTTAACCAGGCTTTGACCTGCTGGAGATCAAGCTTTAAGGTTGATGCCACATTTTCCGCGCTAAAGCCGCTCTCATGCAACCTGATCGCCGCTTCCTTCAGGCCTTGTTGTACGCCCTGTTGCAAACCTTTCTGCAATCCCTGTTGTAAGCCTTTTTGTACCCCCTGTTGCAATCCTTCCTGCAACCCCTGCTCCCGCTCTTGCTTAATGACCTCAACAAACTTTTCCGCCAACATATCCACCCCCTCACGCTGTTCTGCCAGATACTGTTCGAT